>JAVLUO010000006.1 GCA_031628995.1 Bacillota bacterium LX-D
CGGAGGGGAACCACCCGTTCCCATCCCGAACACGGAAGTTAAGCCCTCCAGCGCCGATGGTACTAGGGAGTATTCCCTGGGAGAGCAGGTCACTGCCGGAATTAATTTTTAAGTCCAGTTACAAGAGTAGCTGGACTTTTTAAATTTAAACGTGACAGGGGCTGTTCTTTGACATAGCTCTGTTATCCTTTGAGAAAATAATATGAATTATAAGAAATTATTAATTGCTCCTGAGAAGGGATATAATTGTATTAGATGAAAGGACTAAGCAGATACTATGGGAAAAAACGGAAGAAATTGTTTGCTATGAGAAGTACGAAGTGTAAAAACAAATAGCCCATAATAGGAGATGTTTATGAAACTTGTTACTGCAGCAATAATTATTAAGGATAGGAAAATTTTAATTGCCCAACGGGCCGAGGATGATAAACTTGCCCTTAAGTGGGAATTTCCCGGCGGTAAAATTGAAGGTGGTGAAACGCCAGAGGAATGCCTAAGACGGGAAATAAATGAAGAGTTAAATTTAGATATCAAGGTAAAAGGACATTTTGCAACTAGCCTCTATAAATATCCAATGGGAGAGATCAAGTTAATGGCTTATCTGGCTGAAATAACCGGTGGCCAAATGGAGCTAAAGGTCCACAATGATGTGCAATGGGTTATGAAAAGCGAAATTGACGCTTTTGATTTTTGCCCAGCAGATGTGCCTATAGTAGAGGGGATAAAGAAAGATCCTTCAATCAGCTGTTGAAGGATCTTATTTAATCAAACTTACGCTAAATAGGAGAACATTTTTACTTTTCCGCATAAACCCTTTCCTGATAGCGCAGAGTATATACTATTCCCGAATCCGTTAGTAAAGCAGTATCTATACTGTCAGCAACTAGGCATGAAATTTTGCCTGGAGCATCAATTTTATAGAGGCCTAAATCATATCCGTCGGACTTAAAGTATACTCCTGCTTTGCCTACAAAAAACTCACTGGCACTTTGTTCACTCAATTTTGTTTCTTTCCCACTGGCGATGTTATATTTATATAGTTTGCCTAAATTATCAGTATTGTTATATTTATTTACCGTATAATAAATATTTCCGTCCAAGAATTTACAGTCAATTACCTTTTTGGCAACTAATATCTTTTGATTATTTCCTTCCAGATCTGCCCTGACCAGATAGCCTGTATTTAGATCAATATAATATATTGTCTGATCAATTAGCCAAAATTTTTGTGCAGGTTCAGTCAGCTTACTTTGGGTTTTGCCGTCAGTACTAATTTTATAGATACATGGCAAATCTTTTTCATCACTTTCCTGATAGCCTAAAGTATAAATATAACCATCTTCAAGATAGAATGGGCTATTGCCAGAATAACTTACTCCTTGTTCATCTATTGTCCGAAAGATGCCGTAAGTGTAGCCATTGATACCTAATTTTTCCTTTTCCCGGGTATTTAGGTTCAATTTAAATAGATTGTCAGCTGTATTAGTCATAAATCTAAAATCCGTATAATAAAAGTACTCTCCTGCTGCGGCAAAATTAGTAATACTTTTTCCGCCGGCAATTTCCTTTAACTGTTCATTTTCAAGTTTGTATACACTTTCTCCTCCCATGGTTATGTCGCCAGAGTGAAGTACTACATAAAAATCCTTGTCTAAGATTTTCATATCCCCTAGCCAACCGTCTCCAGGATTCCATTGTTCTATAGTACACAATTTCCGCGATTTATTGCTAGCAAAGTTGAAGACATGCAGCTCATTTTTTCCATTAACTTTAGAAAAATAATAGAGCTCGTTATTGATTAGTTGACAATTGGTAAAACTTTCCTCACCGGGCAACTCAATTTTAATAGCTTGTTTGTTGCCTGTTTTTTCGTATAGTCCAGCAATTTGTTTATGATCATAACTATCTAAAGTGTAATAGACAGTATCTCCGTATTTAGCAATAAGTGTGGCCCTTTGCTCATCAGAAAGTGGTTTTCTTGAATCTATTAATTGGGCTTTTATTTTAGCTTTTAGTTCCTTAGTTTGGGGACTTTGCAAGTCTATAGCTTCATTACTAAAGATAATTAATCCGTCAAGCCAGGCAACATTTTTTCCTAGTGTTTCCCCGATACCCCTTAAAGGAAGTACAATTCTACCTTCAATTTTCTGGGGAGGCACATCAAGAGTTCTAGGTTCATTATTGATGTATATGGTTTTACTGTTGACCTTTAATTTTATTGTTTTCTGTAGTGCATGATTAGTTAAAATAACGTCATTTGGTTTTTGGGCATCCCATTGAACATCCCAATAACTGTTGTTTTCGTCTAATTCAGCAGCTAATAACCCCATTAGCCTAATGGGAACCAACACTCGTCCACTTTTTTGAAATAGCTTATAGTCGCCGTAGAGATCAGTTTTTTGCCCCTTTAAGAAGACCTTATTATGGTAAGTAAAAGGCATAATTACAGCCCGCTCAAAAACCTCATCCAAGTTTTTTTGCTTAGGTTCCTCTGCCCAAAGAATTGTGCTTCCCGCCAGAAATACGGTCAATGTTAAGATTATAGTTTTTAACAACCTCACTTAAATCACCCTCTACTTTGTTGTATGGTCTATTAACCATGCTATATAGACGTAATGCTAGCAGCAAAAGTTCCTTTATAGTGCTGCAAAAAATAACTCCTGATATCTCGTTCAAAATTGAACTAGATATAGGAGTTGTTTTTTTACTTTCGAACTTCTAGCAGTTTAATGGCTTGTTCTTCGGGGAGAGGTCTGCTAATAATATAACCCTGAATAAGATCGCAGCCATATTTTTTAAGAACATCGTATTGTTCCCAAGTTTCAACACCTTCCGCTACAACTTCTAAATCTAATTTAAGGGCAAGTACGATAATCAGTTCCGTTAAGTTTTTATTGCTATTAGGGTTTAAATTGTCAATAAAAAATTTATCTATTTTAATCGTTGTCACTGGAAGCTGCTTCAAATAATACAAAGAGGAATAACCTGTCCCAAAATCATCAATTGCAAAGCGGACACCTTCCTTGAGCAATTGTGAAATGTTTTGCATACATAATTCGTAGGATTCCATAAATCTGCTTTCGGTAATCTCAATTTCAATACTTTCTGGTGGAATCCGGGCTTCTTTGATGGCATCCAGTACTACCTTGCTGAAATTATTGTCCATAATTTGGATAACTGAGGCGTTCAGGGACATTCTTAAGTCAGTGTATCCAAGGTTCAAAAGCCTTCTAACAAAAAAACATGCATTTTTAATCACCCTAACTCCTACAGGTATAATTAAGCCCGTATCTTCAAGTACTTTAATAAATTTGCTCGGAGTTACTACTTGCTGATCTGGCATTATCCATCTGAGAAGTGCTTCAAAGCCAATTATTTTATTGGCATTTAAATCATATATTGGCTGATAATATAGTTTAAATTCATCGTTTACTAAAGCCTTTCTTAAATTTTTTTCTTGTAGCGACTTTTCTATGATAGATTCATTCATTTTGCGGTCATAAAATTCACTTCTACCTTTGCCGTTTTCTTTCCCTTTGAACATGGCTGTATCTGCATTTTTTAATAATTCATTGACGCTGGTGGCATCGTCGGGATAAATAGCAATGCCGATGCTAATGCAAATATAATAAATATTGTCATTTAGGAAGATGGGTCTATTCACCGCTTGGTGGATTTCCTTGGCGATGGAACTTATACCGTCCTTGCCACTAATGTTTTTGACGGTAAGAACAAATTCATCTCCCCCAAATCTAGCTGCAGATATTTTATCTCCTGCCAAGGTAAGGAGCCTTTGGCCAATACAATTTAGAACTTCGTCCCCGGTGGAGTGGCCGTAGGAGTCATTAATTATTTTAAAGTTGTCTAGATCCATAAAAAAAAGGGCGAATTTCTCATTTCTCTTAATCAGTGCACTTATTTCATCATAGAAGTATAATCGATTAGGAAGATTTGTTAAAGCATCGAAATATGCGAGATTTTTTAATTTTTTTCTACTCTCCAGCAGTTCGGTATTTTGTTTGTTCAGATCCTTAACTAGTTCAGCTAGATTATGAGCCATTTTTATAATGGATTTGCCTAAGATGCCAAATTCATTTTTGCTGCTAATGACCGAATCAAGGAGATTATCTTGGCTAAAATCACCTTGCATAATTTTATGCACTTTTTTTAATAATTTATTTAATGGTTTATCAATAGTATCTTTAATTACTAAACTTAAGAGAAAAGGAAAAATTAGAAGTAAAAGAAAAAATAATAGAAAATAAAATCTAAGTGTACTAATAAAGGAGCTATAAAGTTCATTCTCTGGGAAAATCAGCACTAAACTTAACCCCGAATCCCCGATGGCAGCATAAGAAGCAATTTCCTTATTTTGCTTAAGCTCCAGTAAACCGCTGCCTTCCGCAAAAACTAATTTTTCAAGATTTTTATATTCATTGTTTTTTTCATCTTTAATATTCGTGACTTTGTTAATGTCGTAGTTTGCCATAGTGCCTTTTTGCTTATTTTCAGCCTGGATGAAGGGTGGATTACCTAAGATATAGCCATTATTAGTAAGTACAAAAGCATAGCCTTCACGGCCAACCTTGATCTCTCTAACGTAATCATCAATCTCACGGATAGAGATATCTGCAGTAGCTCCCCCCATAAATTTATTATTTTTATAAATTGGAGCTGTTCCTGTTATAAAATAAGTGTTTAAGATTTTATCGTAAAAAACATTGTTAAAATAAATGTCCTTTTTTTGGGGGCCAAAGCCAACTTTGTACCAATCTTCATTGAGATAATCATAACTGGAAGTACTATATCTCCAAGTAAAGACATTTTGGTTGTTGTTATCCCGATATATATAAGGGCCATAATATTTCCTGCTTTTATCATATGCATATGGTTCAAACCAAACCCCCATGCCGAAAAGCATTGGATCACTGGCTAACTTTTCTTTTATTTTGGCAAAAATAATTTTTTCATTATAATATTCAGGCATAGCTTCAATAATATCAGCTAAGTTTACTGCTGTTTTAGCTGTGGAATATAGTTTATAGTTTAGTATGGTAGCTTCCTTTTTTGCTTGAATTTTAAGTATATTAGCAATGTTTTGCTTATCATTTTTAATGTAAATATTACTGATGATAAAAAAAAGAAAACTTAAGGCGATAACAGTAATAATAACTACAAATGAAGAAAGTATAAAATAGACACTTTTGTTATTTTCTATGGGGATCTCTCCTTACTGTTCTAAAGGTATGCGTAGTTTTTCACATAAATATAAAGTGTCTTCCAACGAAATGTTTTTCATCATTTCTACCATAATAGTTTGCTGAATATCTTCAGGCACTTGAGACCAATTTTCCATAAATTGTTTAAGTGCTTTTTCTTTGTTTTGTAGCTTCCTCCTATATGAATGACACAGCGGTGTTGAGGGTCTATACGCATTTTTTTCAGCAGTTTCAAATGCAATTCTAAAACTTTTATAGAAGAGTCAAATACTCCATCGTTTATGAAATTTAAAACTACAAAATGATACAGGATGAAAATCGATCCGCATCTGTTATGTAAGGCAAATTGACCAATGCCGGCTAGGGATTTTTCTAGTGGGGGAAAGTAGTTCCAACTAGAGAGAGCTTCATGAGTAGCAAGGAGAATTAATTTAGAACTAAGCCTAAAGAATCTAATGCCATGTGCTTTATTATGTTTTAACAGCCGCAAACAGTTTGCTAAATTTTCCTTGGCGATCTTCGATAGCCTCTTTAGGGCCGCTTCTTGATCAGGGATTTTTAGAAATTGTGCCCAAGTCATAGTTTGAGAGGGGGGAACATGCTTCTAGAATAACGCTCATGGCCACATAACTAACCGGACAATAGTCATAGCTATCACCTTTGGTTAAATAATAGCAATAATTGTTTTACTAATCAATAAATAGTATTATTGCTTTTGGGGAAAATATTTTTTAATATTAGTATTTGTATAGTATCAAACAATAAAAAATCTTTGTGCTAACAAATAATTAAAATTGACCATAAATCATTATTTAGGCATATTCCTTTTAATTTGCCACGGGTATATATTAAGTGAATGGCATTGAAAACTAAGATACTATAGTATTATTTCTTATTAGGAAGTGAATCAGTTGTATCAAAATTTTAAGCGTTGGCTTTTAGGTGAAAAGCTTGCCTCAAACCAGTTGAGCCAGGAAAAATTCAATGTTTTTTGGGGTTTGCCCGTTTTGGCTAGCGATGCAATTTCTTCTGTTGCTTATGCTGTTGAAGAGATTCTTTGGGTTTTTGTACCTGTCATTGGACTAGCATCCTATTTGTGGCTGCCAAAGGTAGCAATAGGAATTATAGCATTACTGATCATTTTAACCATTTCCTATCGGCAAATAGTTGATGCCTATCCTTCTGGGGGAGGGGCATATATTGTCGCCAAGGAAAATTTAAGAACTGAATTTGGCTTAATTGTGGGGGCCGCGCTTTCCATAGACTATATCTTAACTGTGGCCGTAAGTATCTCAGCGGGTACTGCAGCTATAACATCCGCGTTGCCATTTTTGTATTCTCATAAAATAGCAATTGCAATTTTTATTATGCTGCTCATGGCTTTGGGGAACCTACGGGGAGTTAAGGAATCTTCCAAAGTGTTTGGTATACCAACCTATGCATTTATTTTATCCATCTTGACTCTGATTATAGCAGGTGTAGTTAAAACTGCTCATGGGACGGGAGGTATTATTCCGCCTAGTCCTGTGAATTCTAATGTTAGTTTTGGAACCCATGCCATTTCTTTATTTTTAATTATGAAGGCTTTTTCTTCAGGATGTGCTGCTGTTACTGGAGTTGAAGCCATTTGTGATGCAGTGCCAAATTTTAAAGCACCAGCCCAAAGAAATGCAAAATTTGCCTATATATTATTAGCTTCAGCAGTACTAATAACCTTTGGCGGAGTTGCCTATTTAGCTACACTTTACCATGCGGTGCCTAACCCTAAGCAAACAGTAATTGCGCAAATTGCACTGGATGTTTTCGGCCATAACTTTATGTTCTATATTATTCAAGCTACTACGGCGGTAATTTTAGCTATGGCAGCCAATACCGCTTATGCGGGATTTCCAACTCTGCTTTCAATTATTGCCCAAGACGGCTATGCACCTCGGCAATTTGCCAGCAGAGGTCATCGTTTGAATTATTCCAATGGGATTCTACTGCTAACCATAGCAGCCGGACTGTTGATTATAGTGTTTCAAAGTGATACCCATTTATTAATACCCTTATATGCCATTGGAGTTTTTGCTTCCTTTACCTTGGCCCAAGCCGGCATGTTTGTAAGGTGGCTCCGCATTAAACCCCAAGGATGGCATTACAAAGCTTTTGTCAATGGACTAGGCTGTTTGGTTTCTTTGATTACAGTAATAATTATTGGTATTACCAAATTTATGAGCGGTGCCTGGATAGTTTTTATAGTTATTCCCTTACTGGTGTTTGTGATGTTAAAAATACGAAACCATTATAAAATAGTATCTAAACAGTTGGACATTCCCAATGAAACTCTTAGTCAATTAAAATTAAGCCCAAAAGCAGCACCACATGTAATTGTGCCAATCGACAGTTTGAACAAAATGGTAATTAAATCATTGCGCTATGCTCAAAGCATATCTACCAATGTAGAGGCCTTTCATGTAGAGCTTTATGAGGGTGAAGCTAAAAAACTTAGAAGCAAGTGGGATCTGCTGAACACGGATATTCCTTTGGTTATTAAACAATCCCCTTATCGTGAAGTAATTAGAACTTTAGTTAAATATTTAGATTCAGATGAACATTCTTCAAAACCAGGAGATATGATTACCGTACTTTTACCTCAATTCCTTGTATCGAAGCCTTGGCAAATGATGTTACATAATAATACTAGTATCTTTATTACAAGTGCTTTGCTGAAAGAAAGAAATATAGTAGTATCGGTTTTACCTTTTTATATTGAGGAGGAACCTGAATTAACAAAAAAACCAAATGGGAAAAAAACTAGTGAGAAGTAATTAGAGACATCTAAATAGCTAAAAACGCTCTACATTCGTAGGGCGTTTAATTATATTAGCTTCAATTTAGGCTAGTTCTTAATTCAAATTTTATTTTTTTCTTCGCGCAGAAGTAAGTTTTTCATTTGGACCAGTACGAAGTCACTTATTCCTTTGGGATTTTGGGCTTTAAGTAAGCCATAAATAATTTTAGGTGTAAATACTTTCGGGTAGAAAATTAAATAACGGGTAATCCAAGCAGTAGGGTTATATTTTCGTTTATACTGGTGCAAAGATTTAAATCCATAGAAATTATTCATTTTTTCATAAGCAAAATCTAATAAAACAGCAGCAATAGATATTTCGCTGGAATCACGAACATTGGCCAAAGGAGCAAGCCCTAAGCTAGCTTCCTTAACTCCTTGGTCTTTCATTAAGTTAAAGCATGAAATTACTAATTTTTCCATGGTTCCTTTAGGGGCAGTAGGCCTTTTGCGTGTAACATCTAGATAGTAGCCGGTTCCGCCGGCATAAGGGACACAAACTAAAAAGGCCTCCACTTTTTTTTCAGCGTTTAAAGCTAAATAATATTTTCTGCCTTGAGGAAAATCTAAAGAAATGCTGCCTAAAAGAAAAGATAATTCGCTGCTTTTTTTCTCACTCAGCCACTCTTGAGATACTTCGATAATTTGTTGTTCCAACGCATAATCTCTTTTGAGCAACGGTTCATATTCGATTACATTTATGCCGGCTTTGTCGGCAGCATTAAGCATTTGCCTGACTTTCTGGGTTTTAGAGCCTTTAATTGTATATGTTGTTAAATCAAATATTGCTTCCTCGCCATATTTTACGTAACCATACCCTATTTTTTTAAACTGCTTTAAAAAACGGTCGGAAACAGTAGAAAAGCAAATATCAAGATTATTCTGGCGGCAGTATTGAGTGAATTCATTTAACAAGACTTCTGCTGTATTATCCGGGCAAAGAGGATCTCCTGCGGCTACGGCAACTCCGCTATGAACCACATAAGCAATTACTCCTGAACCGTTACTGGCAAAAAAGTACTTTTTATCATGCTCCAAAGCAAGAAAAGAGATGGGATTAAAACCATATTTTTTAACTAACCTAAATACTTTTTTCCGGTCGCCTGTTGTAGGTATTGGCGTAAAAACAAAAGGTTTTAAAATTAGGACCAAACTGGCAATTAAGCTAAAAAGATGAATCCAGAGAACTGTTTTAGCAAAATTGTAAGCTATGGCTGTTTTAAAACTCAGATGTTGAGGAACAGTGCCAAAAAGATGTTGTAAAGCTATGTCGATGCCTTTGCGGACAAAATGTATTTCATGCAATTGTTGGTGCAAGATAAAAAAACCAATGATACCATATAAAAAGGCAAAGGACATAGTTAATAAGCTGAGTATTATCCCCAGCTTAAAGGTGAAAGGGTCGCTGTCTCTGGTAAAGGATTGATGTTCATAGACTAGAGCCAGCAGAACCAATAAACCTAAAATACTATTGAGATGAAAGAAGCCTAAGCGGTGAGCCTGTACGCTGAAAGAAACGGCAAGTATAGGCACGGCTATTAACCAGGCAACTTTAAGCCTCTTGTATAAACCGTTAGCTAAAATTAATAAGCTAAAGCCAGTAAGGGCCGATAAAGTTCTATTAATTTGGATTGATTCTAAGGAAATATGACCAAGACCGTAAATTAGTTTATATTTCCAGGGAAATGCGCATAAAATATTAGAAATACCTGTTAAGACAATTAATCCCAGCAATGCATTTAAAAAAATTCTCTTACTCATTATTACCCGCCTATCAATATAAATAGTAATCTTAGATGAGTTAAATTATATTTACTTTGATTATACACTTTTTAGCTACTATTAAAATATTAAAACATTAGCCAATTCAGTTTCCAACTGTGCAAGGAACTATTACCAAAAGAAAAAATACATAAAAAGCCTTGTTAAAGTATAAAATTAAATTAAAGTTGGAAAACATATATAGGTAATTTTTCGTCCAGATAGAGGCAGCTTAAAAAATATTGCTAATTGCAAGTTTTGTTTAATTTTTCCTTGCAATTTCAGCAATAGTATGGTATCATTATGCTTGTGTTAAAAAGATGAGAAGAACGAAAGCATCTTGAGGCCTCTTATTATAAAGATGGATGAAAGATATGAAGTTATTCCGCTTTTTGATTAAAATTATTTTAGGAGGCTTTAAAAATGCAAGGTAAAGTAAAATGGTTTAACTCTGACAAAGGTTTTGGCTTTATTGAAAGCAACGAAGGTGGAGATGTTTTTGTTCACTATTCAGCAATTCAAAAAGAAGGTTTCAAAACCCTTGAAGAAGGTCAAGATGTTGAATTTGATGTAGTAAGTGGCAATCGCGGACCCCAAGCTGCAAACGTTAAACTTATCTAACATTCATAACGAACATTGAGGCATTTCCCTTAATAGGAAATGCCTTTTTTGATTCTATTTTACCTATTTTGGGTAAATTATAAAAAAAAACATTTTTATTTAAGAGGTGTATTTATGCCAACTTTTTATGAATTAGGTTTAAGCCATCCTGTTGTTAGAGCTACTTTGAAGATGGGCTTTGAAGAAACAACGCCAATTCAGGAAAAAACCATTCCTTTGGCGCTTACAGGCGCTGATGTAATTGGCCAAGCTCAAACTGGAACAGGGAAAACAGCTGCTTTTGGGATTCCTTTAGTAGAAAAGATAGATAAAGATTTGGGAAATGTTCAAGGTATGGTTATCACACCTACGAGAGAATTAGCTACTCAAGTAGCAGAAGAACTAAATAAGCTGGGCCAATTTAAAGGTGTAAGGGCTGTGCCTATTTACGGTGGACAAGATATTAGGTACCAAATTAAAGCATTAAAAAATAAGGCTCAGATTATCGTTGGAACTCCTGGCCGTCTGCTGGATCACTTAAAAAGAAGAACCATTAGACTTCAACATTTAAGTTTGGTAGTTCTTGACGAAGCTGATGAAATGCTGAATATGGGTTTCATTGAAGATATTGAAAATATTTTGAAAGAAGTTCCCGAAGAACATCAGACCCTACTTTTTTCAGCCACTATGCCGGAATTAATTCGGAAATTAGCGGAAAAATTTATGCATAATCCCCATTTTATAAACATTAAAAATAAAGAGCTTACTGTGCCCGATACGGAGCAGATTTATATAGAAGTTCAAGAAAAACAAAAGTTTGATGTACTGTGCCGTCTGATCGATATTCAATCACCAGAGTTGACAATTATTTTTGGACGCACCAAAAGAAGGGTAGATGAAATTTATGAAGCATTGAATATTCGAGGATATTCTGCAGAAGGCCTTCATGGAGATTTGACCCAAGCTAAAAGAAATAGTGTACTGCGCCATTTTAAAGAGGGTATTACTGAAATTCTAGTGGCTACAGACGTAGCGGCTAGGGGATTAGATATTAGCGGCGTGACCCATGTTTACAACTATGACATTCCCCAAGACCCGGAAAGTTATGTGCACCGCATTGGACGCACAGGCAGAGCAGGGAAACATGGCATTGCAACAACCTTTGTCACACCCCGGGAAATTGGACAGCTCAAACAAATTGAGCAAGTTATTAAGCGAAAAATAGCTCGTAAGCCCATACCTACTTTGCTCGAAGCTATTGAAGGACAACAGAGATTGACAATTGAAAAATTAATGGAGACAGTGGAGCAGGGAGATACACTACAATACAAAGAATTAGCAGAGGAACTGCTAGAAGAAATTGATTCTGTAGCCCTCCTATCGGCTGCCTTAAAATTGTTAACTAAACAACCTGATACAACTCCCGTTAAAATTACTGAGGAGAAACCTTTTGTTCCTAAAAAGTCAAAAGGAAAATCCTACCGGAAGCCTAAATTTAAGAGTGAAGGCAGAAATGATAAAAAGTATAGTAAAAGAAAATAGTTAAACACATTTTTCTAAGGCCTTTTTAAAGTAAACCTTTTTCTTTAGTTGTTAAAAATGGTTTACCTAAATCCTCCAATATTTTTGGCTCTATTCCTATGCCTTGGGCTTCACTTGCTAAGATAACGTGGTTTTCCTCAGCAGCTGCCTTGATAACTAAATTATGGCCTGGCTCCATGGCCTCAAAACCATTGGGGACGAGGTTGAAAATTAATTGGCGAATCTCTTTTTCATCTACTAGGATTGTTGGTAAATTCGCAGCTAATTCTAGGGAGAAATTCATTTCATGGCTAATGGCAGCTGCTTTGATTAGCGGCTTTAATAATTAAATAGTGATTAAGATTAATAAGTGCCCTTTGATTAAGCTCAGCAACTTTATTTTCTTGCTAAGTAAAGAAACTCTGTAATAATAGAATTAGTCCGACTTAATTCTTCAATTATAATAGAGTAATGTTTTTGAAAAGGAGCACATTTTTTTTTGCTTAACAATTGCAACAACTCTAAAACTGTCATCATGGAGTTTCTGATCTCATGGCTGATGCCGGCTGCCATTGCTCCCATCATGTTTAGACGTTCGATCCGCAGCAATTCTTCTCCTACCTTTTTCCGTTCCGTAATATCTCTACCAATGATGTGCAGACGAGGAAGAGTAAGTGTTACTAAATAGGACCCAATTGCAGACAAAAAACCACCATTTAAACATTTTAAAAAATGCCGGATTGGTCCCGGATGAACGTCAAGGTCAAAATATTACTTATTCCTTAAATTCAAGTGTTGTTGAAGATATATTAAATTGGTTTTTAAGTTTAAAAAAAAGGAGGTTGAAGCACATGAGCAGCTTCAGAAAAGATTGGCTGATAATGCTTATCCTAGCTATAATTTTTATAGTTGGGGTTCTAGTTTATCCCTTGCTTCCAGCTAGAGTGCCTATGCACTGGAATGCAACAGGACAAGTTGATGGGTATGGATCTCGCTTTTGGGGAGCTTTTGGACTGCCTTTAACGGCACTGGCTTTGTATCTTTTGTTTATCTTTTTGCCAAGGTTAGATCCCAAAAAAGAGAATCACCAAAAGTTTAGCAATGTATATGGTTTATTAAAATTAATTATTATTCTTTTTCTCACAATTATGTACTTGGCTCAAATAGGTTTTGCCATTGGTTATCCGATTAATATAGGTTTTATCACCAAATTCTGTGTAGGTTTAATCTTTGCCGTAGTAGGCAATTATTTTGGGAAATTGCGGTTTAATTATTTTGTAGGAATTAGGACTCCTTGGACTTTGGCTAATGAGCAGGTTTGGACTAAAACCCATCGGATGGCAGGACCCCTCTGGGTTGGAGCAGGTGGTGTCTTTATTTTTTCCGCTTTCTTTAATGCTGCTTGGACCTTTTGGCTTTCTATTGGTGCCTTGATGTTAGCAGTAGTAATACCATTTATCTTTTCTTATCTTTTATTTACGAAACTTCAAAGTTAGCATTGATTAGATCCAGCTCAAATAACCAGCCTGCTGTTACGTTAAACATACAGCAGGCTGGTTATTCTTATGGCTTTTTGATTTCCTGAGTGATTTTTTTGGTGAGGTTTTTGACTACGTTAGAAAATTTAGTAATTTTGTTATTAATGGAGCATTCGTCTCCTGTATTCTTCATAAAGCCTATTTTACAATTTGTGAATACAGCAAGTACAAGGGCTGCTAAAGTAACAGGCAGTGAGACAATGGCTGCTAGCAAAGCAATTGTAGTAGGTACATTGAGAACGGTTTTATCCTGTTTTTTAATTGTAAAGTTAATTCTATTTAGTTTGATAAACGCATTTTTTGTTTTTCTTAGCAATGAGGAATTAGCAAAGTGCATTCCCTCTTGCTTAAGTTTGTTTTGTTCCTCAAAATAAGCAAGGGTTTCTACTATATCTCCATTGAATTTTTCCAATGCCTCCTTAGCCTCTTTGTAGTTCACTTTAGCTCTTGCCCTAATTATATCGATTTTTTCCAGGGATATATCCATTTTTAATCCCTCCGCTTTTTTATTTTCCCTTTGTTAATATAGTAGATAAAAAAAGTTAGAAGGATAATAAATTAGGCAAGTTTTGTTGTCCAAGAGGAACAATTCCAAATGTCGGTGACAAAGTCCTGATAAAATTCGGGCTCGTGGCAGATGAGAAGAATACTGCCTTTGTATTTCTGCAAAGCACTCTTCAATTCTGCTTTAGCATCTACGTCTAAGTGGTTAGTAGGTTCATCTAAAACCAGTACATTAGTTTCTCGATTGACAAGTTTTCCTAACCGAACCTTAGCTTGTTCCCCGCCGCTTAAAACAACAACTTTGCTTTCAATATGCTTAGTTGTTAGGCCGCATTTTGCTAATGCTGACCGCACTTCATACTGGGTATAGGAGGGGAAATCCTGCCAAAATTCTTCAATACAGGTATTATAATTAGTTTCTTTAATCTCCTGTTCAAAGTAGCCAAGATGCAGATATTCCCCAAGTTCTACAGATCCCTCCAGGGGATTGATTTCACCTAAAATACTACGGAGCAAAGTGGTTTTTCCTAAACCATTGGCACCGATGAGCGCAACCTTCTGCCCTCTTTCCATGGTAATATTTAAAGGCTTGGACAAAGGCTCGTCATAACCGATGACTAAATCTTTTGTTTGAAAAATTATTTTGCCTGAAGTTCTGGCTTCCTTAAAATTAAATTGGGGTTTGGGCTTTTCTTTCAGCAGCTCAATTTTTTCCATCTTGTCAAGTTTCTTCTGCCGAGACATGGCCATGTTTCGAGTAGAAACCCGAGCCTTATTCCTAGCAACGAAGTCCTCTAGCTCCGCAATTTCTTGTTGCTGTCTTTTATAGGCAGCTTCTAGCTGTTGCTTTTTAGTTTCGTAAACTGTAAGAAAATTATTGTAGTCCCCGACATAGCGGTTTAGTTCTTGATTTTCCATATGATAAATTATATTAACTACGCTGTTTAAAAAAGGAATATCGTGAGAAATAAGAATAAAGGCATTTTCATAATCCTGTAAATAACGCTGCAGCCACTGGATATGTTCCTCATCAAGAAAGTTGGTTGGTTCGTCTAAAAGAAGAATATCCGGCTTTTCCAGCAGCAACATTTTTAGCCCATTCTATTTTTCCTTCATCTGGTTCCAAGTTACCAGTGACAATGTTCATAAATGTGGATTTTCCTTCCCCGTTGGCCCCAATAAGTCCAATGTGCTCCCCTTTTAAAAGCCGAAAAGAGACATTATTAAAAATTGCCCGGTCTCCAAAACCATGGCTCAGGTTTTTTACTGTTAAGATACTCATTTAAAGCTCCTTTCCAGATGTTTAAATATACATAATCCATTATAGCCAAGTCTAAAAGGAATACAAAGAATAAATAAAATAAACTGCCAAAACCAGTATTTACAATTGAGTAATTCTCCTTTATAATCTAACTGTACTAACCATAATAGTACGGATAAAACAGCCTGCTGTTAGATTTAGGCTAATAAGATTAAAGGGAGAGGAGGGAAGCAATGTTAGATTTAGATTTTAGAAGCAGGGTCCCAATCTATGAGCAGCTAGTAGAGAAGTTTAAGGAATTAATTATAACTGAAGTTTTGAAAAAAGATGAACAATTACCCTCAATTCGAGCTTTGGCTAAAGAACTGACCATTAACCCCAATACTATTCAAAAAGCATATCGGGAGCTAGAAATGCAAAGCTATATTTACTCTGTACCCGGGAAAGGAAACTTTGTAGCAGCTATGACCAATAAGATCAATGAAGAAAGGCTGTCTCAATTAAAAGAAGAAATGACTAAGCTTTTAGCAGAAGCTATGTTTTTAGGCCTAAAAAGAGAAGAAATCCTAGGCATTATTGAGGAGATAGATAAAAGCGGCAAAGGAGGAAGAGTAAGGTGATTGAAATTACTGGCGTAAATAAATCTTTTGAGGATTTTACTGCCTTAAAAAATATTAGTTTAAAAGTTAAAAAAGGCTCTATCTATGGCTTAGTAGGGTCAAATGGTGCAGGAAAAACTACTTTGCTGAAAACAATTGCAGGCATTTATAAGCAAGATACAGGGCAAGTGCGGATTGAAAATGAGGAAGTATTTGAAAATGTGGAGCTAAAAGCCAAAGTTAGCTTTATTCCGGATGCTTTGTATTTCTTTACTAACTTTACTATTCAGGAGATGGCTAAATTTTATAGCAGCATTTATCCTTCCTGGAATGTAGAAAGATATACAGTACTGCAGAAAGTTTTTAAGTTAGACGTAAAAAAAAGAATTAATCGGCTGTCTAAAGGGATGCAGCGCCAAGTTGCCTTTTGGCTGGCTTTATCCACTATGCCTGAATATTTGCTTTTGGACGAACCCCTAGATGGTTTAGATCCAGTGATGAGGCAAAAAGTTAAAAATTTAATTGTACAGGATGTTGCAGAAAGAGAAATGACCGTTTTAATCTCCTCCCACAATTTAAAGGAGCTGGAGGATTTATGTGATTCCATTGGGATTTTACATGAGGGGACTGTTCTATTAGAAAAAGATTTAGATGATTTAAAGGCTGACACGCATAAAATTCAAATTGCTTTTAAAGGAAATGTTCCGGAAAATCCATTTATGGGTTTAAATGTTTTATATATAGAGGAAAGAGGCAGCGTAAAAATTTGTATTATTAGAGGAAATAGGGAGAGCATTGTTGCCAAACTACAGAACTTAGGGCCGGCAATTTTAGATATTTTGCCTTTGACCTTGGAAGAAATATTTATTTATGAAATGGGGGATGTAGGTTATGAAGCCAGTAGCATCATTTTTTAAACCAGGGGTCTTTTTAAATGATTTTCATCGGCTTGGTTGGATTGGAGTTCTACATACCTTAGGACTGCTGTTATTGATTCCGGTGCAAATTCTGATGATAATGGGGGAAAGTTATGTGGACCCCCTTAGATTCAAAAATATCTTTTATTACAACAATCAGGAATTTCAAAGTTTTCTAGTAGTAATTATGCCAATTATTTTAGGAATGTGTATGCTGCGCTATCTGCAAGTTAAAAATTCAGTAGACATGATTCATAGCTTACCTATTAAAAGAAGTGCTTTACTGGGCACCCATACTTTAGCGGCATTGCTGCTGCTGTTCTTACCTGTGCTAATTGTTTTTGGCACAACATTGCTAATGCAGACTGTTTTAAATCTAGGCAGCTATTATACTATAGTTGATTTACTAAAATGGGCTGGTTTTACCATGCTAATAGAAACAACTATTTATTTAGTCAGCATTTTTATAGGCATGGCCGTAGGAATGACTATTGTTCAGGGTGCTGTAACTTTGATTTTCTTATTTTTGCCGGCAGGACTGTTGGTATTGTTTGCGGAAAATTTGAAACTACTTCTTTATGGTTTTGATTATAATTGGAGCGGAGTAATTTTTACGAAAATTTCCCCAGTTCTCAGGGTTTTAGAAGGATTTGACGCGGCAAGGCATAGCTGGGTAGCTAAGTTAGGAATGACTGCCGGTGAAATTATAGCTTACATTGCACTTTGTTTAATTCTTTATTTACTATCAGGTTACCTATATGGCCGGAGAAAATTAGAAGCGGCTTCTCAGTCCATAGCTTTTCCCTATTTGCGTCCTGTTTTTAAATATGGAGTAACCTTCTGCACAATGCTTGTAGGAGGACTATATTTTGCAGGACAACATAGTTATGCCTGGCTGTTTTTCGGCTATTTAATAGGCTCTCTATTTGGCTATTTTATTGCAGAAATGATTATAAAAAAATCCGTCAGGGTTTTGAACAGCAGCAAAGGATATGTGCTCTTTTGCTTGGTAATTCTTATACTTTTCTTAGGGATTAAATTTGATATTTTAGGCTATGAAAGAAGAATGCCGGAGCTAAGTGAAGTGAAGAGCATCTATTTTGCAGATAATTTTTATTCTTTGCAAGATCAAAGGTTAACTAAGCAAGAAACTTATGTCCAACCAGATAACATAGCCAATATCTATGCTTTTCACAAAGCATTAATCCAAGATAAAAATGAAAATGGTATTCTAGGCAAAGGTGAGTCAAGAAAGAATGTTGTCTTTGTTTATCAATTACAAAATGGCAAGAAACTGACTAGGGGCTATTCCTTTCTCCAAGGAAAATATGCAGATTACTTTAAGCCTATTGAAGAATCGGAAGAATACAAGAAAGCTCGTTATGATGTTTTAAATATAAACTTTATGGATGTTGAAAAAATTACTATTTCCCCGGAAATGAACTCCAGTAAGCAAGCTATTGTTCTAAAACCAGAGGAAATAAAGGAAGCTATAGAAATGCTAAAGAAAGATATTCATGCTCAGACCTACGAACAAATGCATAATGGAATCAAACCCTGGGCCAGCATTAACTTCCTAATTGCCGAAGATAAACTAGGCAAGTACTTTAAAAATAATGGAGAGACCCATGAGAGAAGTTTATCTGCATCCTGGGAGAAATCTTACCGAAATTTTGCTTTATGGTTACAAAAGAAAGGTTATCTGAAGGAGGCTAGAATTTTGCCTGCTGAGGTAAGTTACATTTCTGTCGAAGAATATACCAATCAACAAGAATTTAAGGAGAAGGTCTTTGGGACGGATACTGGCCGGGATAAGAGTAAAAAACGCCTTTATTTAACTGAAAAAACACAGCTGGAATATTGCTTAAATAATTATCAGTATATTGATCTGGAGAAAAAGGGCGTCTACTATCTAAGATTCTATAACAACAATAAAGAATTTATTGGAGATGGCATGTTTGATCAGAAGAATGCTCCAGAGTTCATTACGGACTTTTTCTTCAAATAAATAATTGCTCAAATAATACCCTGTTCATTCAGGGTATTATTTTTTTAGAGGCATTTGACAATAATAAGAAAACAATTCTATAATTATTGGCAAATGACATAATTGAATAGAATTTGAGATAATCCTCCCGGTTGGGAGGATTTTTTGAGAGTTAATTTTCTGCTGGTGTCAATATATTTATTAATATCTGAGCTAGAAATAACGCTGCGAAACCACCGAGTAAGGCAGTAAAAAGCTGAGGCAAAGTTAGAATTTTGGCAGCTGCAGGAGGTACGTTAACTAAATAGTTAACTGCTAAAGATAACACTAAAAATTTAGTAATTGCTCCGGCCATAACTCCGCAGATCTGTAACCCTAAGGGACGTTTAAAGAGTAAGCAGCTAAAGTAAACAAAAAGGGCATTGCCAAGCATAATGAAAGGAATTGCTGGTGCCAAAGGACCAGGCAGAATTCCCCTCAGGAAAGCCAAAAGAGGCGTTAGGATCCCAATACAGATGCCGCTTAAGGGGTTAACAAAAATCCCCGATAAAAATAAAATGCCGTTTACAGCAGGACCGGTGAATTTTTGAGGCAGTCCGGCCATTTGAACTGTAAGTGCTAAAGCCAGGAATAATGCGGTTCTTGTTACACATTGGATTTTAGACAAATAGATCACCTTCATAACTTATGCTTTTAAGTTATCTATATGTTTTAAATTTAAAAATATTACCAGCTGCTGTACCGTTAAAGAACTAATGCCAATATCTTTGGAAAAATGATATAATATTGCACAGCTAAGCACTTAAAAAGGCCGTGCTAATTTTAATTTGGGGTGTTGGATTTGTTCAGCCTTACTAACTATAAACACATCATTTGGGACTGGAATGGTACTTTATTAGATGACCTAGCTATAACCATCAAAACAATTAACCGTATTTTAAATAACTACCATTTACCAGCTGTGACAAAGGAGCAGTATCTGCAGATTTTTGATTTCCCAGTAAGAGAATGTTATGAAAAAATGGGGTTGGATTTTACAGTAGTTGATTTTAAAGAAGTTGCAGATTCTTTTGCCCGGGAATTTGAGAGATTAGTAGTAAGTTGTAATTTACAAGCAGGTGCCATTGCTGTATTAGAACAATTTGCTCGCTTAAAAATACCTCAATCTATGCTATCAGCCACGTACCGGAAGGACTTGCTGCCTTTTGTGCAGAAATTTGAAATTGACCATTATTTCCAAGAGATTTGTGGTTTACAAAATAATCATGCGGACAGTAAAATCGAAATTGGTAAATGCTTAATGGAAAAATTAAATATTTCCCCTAAGGAAGTAATTCTATTTGGAGATACAATTCATGATTACCAAACAGCTCAGGCTATGGGGACAGACTGTATTCTAATTGCCGCTGGGCATCAAACTAGGCAAAAACTTGAAAAATGCGGCGTACCGGTACTGGAATCTTTACAAGAACTACTGGAAGAAGAAAAAATAAGTTTAGCGAAATAGTTGCAGGTGGTGGGTTAATGATTCTAAGAATCTCAGATTTAAAGCCGAATCAGAATTATGAAGGCTGTCTTGCCGTTAAAAAGGCGGAGTTAGCGCAGGCGCGTAATAGCAGTACCTACCTGAAACTAACTTTAACAGATGGCATGCATGAAATTTTTGCGAAGTTTTGGAACTATGAAGGCGAAGTACCCCTTTCTGACCAGATAATTAAGGTTGGAGGCAGAGTTGAACAATACCAAAGCTACTATCAAATGATCTTGAATAGTTGGCAGGAGGCAAGCCAAGATGACTATGATCCTGCAGAGTTTATTCCTCGCTCGTCACGAAGTCAAGAGGAAATGCTTTTAGAGTTGCAAAACTGGATTGAGAAAGTAGAAAATACAGCACTTAAATATTTACTGCACCAGACTTTTGCTTCTGCAGCTGATCACGGGATCATAGAAACTTTTGCCATCTGCCCTGCGGCTATCAGCCATCATCATAATTATTTGGGAGGGCTTCTAGAGCATAGCCTGGAAGTAACTGCCATGGCCTATAAAATAGCTTCAGAAACTACCTGTAACCTAGATCTGGTTATAACCGGAAGTCTGCTCCACGATGTAGGTAAGATTGAGGAATATTCCTGGCAGGGAACCAGCATCAAAATGACTGAACGGGGAATGCTGCTGGGCCATGTAGTATTGGGAATAATGTACCTAAATCCTAAAATACTGGACAATAAAGAATTATCACATGAACTAGGATCCCAACTGTTACACATCATTGGTGCTCATATGGGCAAATTGGAATGGGGAGCAATAAAGGAACCTATGACCGTAGAAGCTCAAATTGTGCATACAGCAGATTTAGCCAGCTCAGAGCTGCACAAATTTAAGAGTGCCAAAGGAAAAAGAGTAAAGGGAGCTAGCTTTATCTATTCCAAGGAACTAGGACGAAACATTTGGGTCGGAAAAGGAGATGATGAAAGTGAGTAAGACACTGGGACGGTTCTCTTGTCTTGACTTTACCCCAACTGAATTGGTATAATGTACCAGGGTGATAAACAATGCCTAGGCAACCAAGAGTGAAGAGTAATAGTGGGTACTACCATATCATGATTCGAGGAAACGAACGCCAGAATATATTTCGAGACGAAGAAGATAAATTTCGCTTTCTAAATATCCTATGTGAAAAAAAGCAAGAAAATCGGTTCAATCTTCATGTGTACTGTTTGATGGATAATCATGTCCATTTAATGCTGAGCGAAGGAACAGAAGACGTAGCCAACGTAATGAAAAGAGTTAACGTTAGCTATGTCTATTATTTTAATAAAAAATATAAAAGAATAGGACACCTTTTCCAAGATCGTTTCAAAAGTGAAGTAGTTGAAAGGGATGCCTATGTACTTGCCTTAGCAAGATATATCCATCAAAATCCGGTAAAGGCAGGAATCGTTACATATATGGAACAATATAAATGGAGCAGTTACCTCTGTTATTTAGATCAAAATAATGATTTTGATCAACTTTTGGAAAAGGAAACTATATTAAGTTACTTTTCTAAGGACAAAGAAAAAGCTAAAGAACAATTTAAAGAATATATGAATGAAAAAACGCAGGAAGAATTTCTTGATATACAAGAAAAGCAAGAAGAAATAGATGAAGGAGCGGCCAAGGAACTATTTAAGAAAATGTTACAGGAAAAGGGCATTATCTGGAATGATGAAATTAAGAAACAATTACCGGATGACCTTATAAGGGAATTTAAAGAAAGAACTAACCTGTCTATAAGAAGGATAGCAGTAATTTCGGGATTGAACAAAGATAGAATTAATAAAATTTTGAAAAAATGATTAGACAGGAGAACCGTCCCTGTGTCTTACTCGATTTCAGCCTTAAATTCTGTCCAGACGCGGTCGTAATCTTTGATAAATGTACCTAGATCTTTAAAGATTTCACATTTAGCTAAATCTTTGTCATCTGGGTAAGCAATTTTATTTTTCTGCAGTTCAGGGTCTAATTTTGCCTTAGCTGCAGGGATTGGAGTTGAGTAGCCAATATAATCTGCATTTTTAAAAGCTACTTCAGAATCGCACATGTAATTGATAAATAGTTCTGCTTCTTTTTTATGTTTGCTGCCTTTAGGAATGACCATCCCATCAAACCATAAGTTGCTTCCTTCTTTAGGTACTACAAAATGCAAATCCGGGTTTTCCCGGTTCATGTAAATGGCATCACCAGACCAAACTACTGCTAAAGCAGCCTCACCGGAAATCATTTTATCTTTGACATCATCTCCGACGTAAGCAAGAACTAGGGGTTTTTGTTCAATTAAAGCTTGTTTTGCCTTTTCCAGTTCTGCCACATTTCTAGTATTTAAGGAGTATCCCAGCATTTTTAAGGTAATTCCAATGGAATCCCTCTGACTGTCTAACATTAAGATTTGCTTGCTATATTTTTTATCCCATAGTATTTTCCAGCTATCCACAGGTTCTTTGACCATGGTTTTATTGTAGAGAATACCTACGGTTCCCCACATGTAGGGTATGGAATATTCGTTATGAGGGTCATAAGCTAAGTGCTTAAATCTTTCGTCCACATTCTTAAAATTTGGAATGTTAGCTAGATCAATTTTCTCCAGCATATCCTCTTTCTTCATCTTTTCAATCATGTAGTCGGATGGAATCGCTACATCATAATTGTTGCTGCCGGATTTGATTTTGATGTACATATCTTCATTAGTAGAAAATGTATCGTAATTGACTTTGATGTTATATTTTTGCTCAAAATCTTTAAGTATGGACTCATCAATATAATCTCCCCAATTATAAACATTTAACTCAGCTTTTGGCTTTTGACTACAGCCTCCTAGTAAAAAACCAAAGCAGAGTAAAATAAAACTGTAAATTAAAAGTTTTGATTTTTTCAAATGAGATTCTCCTTTGCTGAGTTTTCTTTGGATGTACGATAATTGACTAGAAGCAGAAGCAGCAATACAACAATAAACATTAAAGTGGACAAAGCATTAATTTTCGGATTAATGCCTCGGCGTGCCATGGAGTAGATTGCAATTGATAAATTAGATACTCCGGAACCTGTGGTGAAAAAGCTGACAACAAAGTCATCTAAGGATAAGGTAAATGCTAGAATCGCCCCAGTAATTACGCCTGGCAATATTTCAGGCAAGATAACTTTGCGCAAAGCGTAAAAAGGCGGAGCACCCAGGTCCAATGCTGCTTCGTAGAGATTGCTATTAAGCTGTTTTAATTTGGGCAACACGGAAAGTATCACATAAGGAACATTAAATGTAATATGTGCCAGCAATAAAGTCAGAAATCCTAATTTCAAGTTGGTAAACTGACTAAAAAAGATAAATAAAATCATCAGGGAAATACCTGTAACAATGTCTGGATTAACTACTGGCAAATAGGTCAAATTTAAAAAAATTTTACGTTGTAACTTATTTAAGTTATGTATTCCAATAGCTGCAATGACTCCCAAAAATGTAGCTATCAAAGAGGAAAGAATTGCCACAGCTAAGGTATAATATAAAGCCATTAGTATTTGCCTGTCTTGTAAAAGCTCCAAGTACCATTTTAAAGTAAAGCCGTCCCAATGTCCTCGAGACTTAGAATTATTAAAAGAGAAAACGATTAAAACAACTATGGGAGCGTAGAGAAAAAAGAAAATCAATCCCACATAAAACTTTTGCAACAGTTTTTTCACCATAGACCGCCCCCTTTCTGCTCCTGCTCATACCTAGAGGTAAAACTCATTCCTAAAAGTACCAGCAGCATGAGGATAATGGAAATAGCTGAACCAAAATTCCAATCTCCTACATATAAAAATTGCTGTTCAATTAAATTGCCTAACAGAGTAAATTGTCCTCCGCCTAATAACCTGGAAATAACAAAAGTAGTTACTGCCGGTAAAAAAACCATTGTAATGCCCGAAAAAACACCAGGTAAGCTTAAAGGGAACAGCACCCGGCGAAAGACTATCCAATTGTCTGCTCCTAGATCTTCTGCCGCTTCAATAATATGAGGTTCAATTTTCGTTAAAACAGAATAAATGGGTAGCACCATAAATGGCAAGAAATTATAAACCATGCCTAATATTACAGCCGTATTATTGTACATTAAGTGTAGTTTTGGCAAACTAAGTGAAGCAATAAATGTATTTATTAAACCGTTACGCTCTAAAAGTGTCATCCAAGCATATGTACGCAATAAAAAATTCATCCACATTGGTAAAACGAATAAAAGGATGAGAGTATTTTTTTTACTTAGATTTTTCGATGCTAAAATCATTGCTAATGGGTAGCCAATGAGTAGGCAGATCAAAGTGCTAATCAAAGCTAGTTCTATGGAAAGCCCTAAGACTTTGAAATAAACAGGATTATATAAACGCTGGTATTGTTCTAAGGTAAATCGTAATCCAGTGCCAGTCTGAATTGTTAAACTATAATAAAGAATAAGAAACAATGGGACAACTGTAAATACAATCATCCACCCTAAATAGGAATAAGCGAGCCAGTTTCTCTTCATTTTTTGGACACCTTTTTCATTACATGAATATCATTGGGTAAAATGCGCAACCCTACTTGGCTGTTGACCGGTTCCATCCGAGTACTATGCACTGTCCACTCAATGCCTTCGCCGACTACAATCATTTCATAATGAACTCCTTTGAAGATTACAGATTTAACAATTCCCGTTAACATAGCTGTTTCTTCGGAGTTAAGACGAATATCTTCGGGACGGATGACAACATCTACCGGTTCGTTTTCTTGGAAACCACAGTCTACGCATTCAAATTCATGGCCGGCAAAATGAACTAAATAATCAGCCAGCATTTTTCCACTGACAATATTGCTTTCACCAATAAAATCTGCAACAAAGGTATTTTTAGGTTCATTATAAATGTCTACAGGGGTACCTATTTGTTGTATTTCACCATCTTTCATGACCACGATTGTATCAGACATAGTTAAAGCTTCCTCTTGGTCATGAGTTACATAAATAAATGTAATGCCTAGCCTTTGCTGCATTGCTTTAAGCTCCAGCTGCATTTCTTTGCGTAATTTTAGATCTAATGCACCTAAGGGTTCGTCCAAAAGCAGCACTTCAGGCTCATTAACTAAGGCCCGGGCAATTGCCACCCTTTGCTGTTGCCCGCCGCTTAAAGATTCTACAGATCTTTTCTCATATCCGCTTAAATTTACAATGTCCAGAACTTGACTAACTTTTTCTCGAATTGTGTTTTTATCTAAATGTTTAATTTTTAAACCAAAAGCAATATTATCTGCAATGTTTAAATGGGGGAAAAGAGCATACTTTTGAAAAACTGTATTTAACTTCCTCTTATAAGGCTGCAAGTTTGTAATATCCTGTCCCTCGAATAAGACTTGGCCAGAGGTTGGATGCTCAAAACCTCCAATAATCCGCAAGGTAGTGGTTTTTCCACAGCCGCTAGGACCTAACAAAGTTAAAAATTCATTTCTGCGTATGTATAAGTTAATATTTTTTAAGGCTTCGCTGCCGTCATATTCTTTCGTAATATTAACTAATTCTATGACATTATCCGACTTAGGGGCCATTTCTGTTCTCCTCTCAAAAGCAAGGTCTCGA
The DNA here is from genome assembly GCA_031628995.1 of Bacillota bacterium LX-D. Classification (NCBI taxonomy): domain Bacteria; kingdom Bacillati; phylum Bacillota; species Bacillota bacterium LX-D. Next base: position 25,856 of record JAVLUO010000006.1, read on the forward strand.
ACCCTGTTTAAAAGCTAGGTGGAGTAGAAATCCAAAGCACATTAGCTGTTCTTCTGCCTGGGTTGGAGATATAATGAATAGTTGTAGGTTTGAAATAAAAACTTTCTCCTTTTTTAGCACTGTATTTTTTATTACCTAAATGAATTCTAATACTGCCGGACAAAATATAACCAAATTCTTCTCCGTCATGGGGATTATCAACTTCTGAACTTCCCCCGGGTTCTAAAGTAATTAAAATGGGTTCCATGCTGTTTTTTTGTGAATTAGGTACAATCCATTTAATTTCATAATTTAATTCTTTGTTTTCTTTGATAAAAATGTCTTCATTGCTGAAAATAATTTTTTCCTCGACAATATCATTAAAAAAATCTTTTAAATTTGTCCCTAAACACTCCAAAATATCAGTCAGCGTAGCGATTGAGGGGGAAGTTAAATCCCGTTCTACTTGAGAAATAAAGCCTTTTGACAACTCGCTGCGGTTAGCCAGTTCTTCCTGAGTTAGTCCATTTTGAATTCGTAAATCTTTAATTTTTCCACCAATTTTCATGAGGCACCTTTATTTTCGATTTTTATTACTAAACTTTTTGTTTAGATTTGCTAAACTTCATAACAAATTCATTTTAAACAGTTACTCAAAGTAAGTCAAGATTTTCTCTTTGTTTTTAAAAACCAAAATTTTTAGATTTATTAATTTTGTGTTAAGAGTATATTAATTTAGAAGGAATTATAGTATTCTAATCTTGGTACAAAACCCTTGTTTAATTATTTAATTAAAAATAAGTCTTAGTAGTGGAGGTTCGAAAATGTTTAATTTATCTCCAAAAGATGACAAGTTTTATGATTTTTTTATTGCAATGGCTAATACTACTCTAAAATCAGCACAACTTTTAAAAGAGTTAGTACAAAATTTAAACGATTGTGAGGACCGCTTTAAAAAAATTAAAGAAATTGAACATGAGTGCGATCAGTTAACTCACAACTTATTTGGGGAATTGAATAAAACATTCATTACACCTATTGACCGTGAAGACATTTACGCTATTGCCAAGCAAATGGATGATATTGTAGATTTCATAGAATCTACTGCCAGCAGGTTTGCTATTTTTAATTTAGCAAAAACAACTAAGGAAGCTAATATTATTAGTGATTTAATTTTGGCCTGTGCCAAAGAGCAGATTCATTTAATGGAAGAATTAAAAATAATGAAAAAAAGCAAAATGCTAACTAAAAAAATTATTGAAATAAATCGAATTGAGGAAGAGGGGGATGCTGTTTATCGAGTCGCTATAAAAGATTTGTTCAGCGGCGAAATCCCTGTACTGGAAGTTATTAAATGGAAAGAAATTTATGAAAATCTAGAAAGTATTCTTGATGCTTTTGAAGACGTAGCCAATAGTGTTGAAGGGGTTGTTATGAAGAATGCTTAATGGCGATTTGGCTTTAATCGTGGTGGTAGTTATCTTAGCCTTGGCTTTTGACTTCATTAATGGCTTTCATGACACCGCTAATGCTATTGCTACTTCCGTTTCGACGAGAGTTTTATCTCCTCGGGCAGCAATTATTATGTCTGCCAGCTTAAATTTTTTAGGTGCTTTTATTAGCGTTAAAGTTGCCCATACAATTGGCAGTGGAATTGTTGACCCTGAGCTAATTTCCCAAAATGTTGTAGTAGCAGCTTTACTAGGAGCAATTATTTGGAACTTGTTGACCTGGTATTTTGGTTTACCCAGCAGCTCATCCCACGCTTTAATTGGCGGCTTACTGGGCGCCGCTATTATTTATCGGAATTCTCTCTTCGTTGTAAGCTGGTCAACTCTTTTCTGGAAAGTTATGTTGTGGCTTATCCTATCTCCAGTTATTGGTTTTATAGTTGGTTTTATTTTTATGACAATTTTAAATTGGATTTTAAGACCTTTAAGACCTGCGACGGTTACCAATATTTTTTCTAAGGCCCAAATTATTTCTGCTGCTTTAATGGCTTTGAACCATGGAGGCAACGATGCTCAAAAATCTATGGGAATTATTACGATGGCCTTACTTAGCGGCGGCGTAATTGCCCAGTTCGAAGTGCCTTTATGGGTTAAGCTTTCCTGCGCTTTAATGATGGCTCTTGGAACTTCTATGGGTGGTTGGAAAATTATTAAAACCATGGGCATGAATATGGCTCGTTTAGCACCAGTTAATGGTTTTGCCGCTGAAACGGGTGCTGCAGCAGTTATCTTTACGGCAACTATGCTTCACGCACCTGTCAGCACTACCCACATTATTTCTACTTCAATTATGGGGGTAGGCGCGGCAAAAAGATTATCTTCTGTAAAATGGATAGTAGCTAAAAATATTGTTTGGGCTTGGGTTTTAACCATTCCCATTTGTGCCTGCTTATCCGGGATATTAATTGCAATTTTTGAAATGCTTTAAGTTTTAGAAACTTTTTTAGATTAACATAAAAGCTTTCAGGCATTCTCTAAATAAGGGGATGCTTTTGTTTTTAAAGGAGGATGTTGATATGAGAATTTTACATACCTCAGACTGGCACTTAGGCTGTACTTTGGAAAATAGAAGCCGCTTACCTGAACAAGAAAAGTTTATTGCTGAATTGGTACAGATTGTTAAGGACGAAAAAATAGACCTAGTACTTATTGCCGGCGATATTTTTGACACGGCTAATCCCCCGGCAGCTGCTGAAGAATTATACTATAATGCCATAGATGCATTATCGGCTGATGGAAAAAGAGCAGTTGTTATTATTGCCGGTAATCATGATAACCCGGAAAGACTTTGCGCAGCTAGTCCTTTAGCTGGCCGCCAGGGAATTATTTTACTTGGCTTGCCCAAGGAGAAACCCTGGGAAGGAGTAAATAATGTGCAGGGGAAAGCAGTGCCTATCCAAAGTGGACAAGGCTGGGTGGAATTAGGTCTTCCAGGAGTGAAGGAAAGTGTTGTGATAGGCCTTTTGCCTTATCCTTCGGAAGCACGCTTAAATGAAGTTTTACTTGGCTCGTTGGAGGATGAGGAAATTGTACAGCAAAGTTATGCCGAAAGAGTTAGTTATTTGTTTCAGAGGTTAAATGCTCATTTTAAACCCCAGACTGTAAATATTGCAGTTAGCCATCTTTTTGTTAGAGGGGGAATTACATCAGATTCAGAACGGCCCATTCAACTGCAACTAGGAGGAGCAATGGTTGTAGAACCGGCTTCCCTGCCTTCGAAAGCTCAGTATATTGCTTTAGGCCATTTACATCGGCCCCAAAATGTGCACAATGCTCCTGTTCTGGCTCGCTATTCAGGTTCTCCTATTGCCTATAGTTTTTCCGAGTCTGGTTATGCCAAATCTGTTACTATAGTTGATGTAAAACCGGGAGAAAAAGCGGCAGTACAGGAAATATATTTATCTTCCGGTTACCCTTTAGTAAAATGGCAGGCCAAAGAAGGTTTAGCTCAAGTCTATAATTGGATCAATGGCAAAAGAGATCTTGATGCGTGGATTGATTTAGAAATACATTTAAGTAAACCTCTTAGCGCCAAAGAAATTGGAGATCTCCGCAGGATGCGGGAACGTTTTATTCATATTCGCCCTGTTTTTCCACAAACCCAAATGGAAACTATTGAAGGTAGAGCTCATCTGCCTTTAGATGAGCTGTTTTGTTCTTTCTTTCGCCGGCAAAACAGCGGCGCGGAACCCGATGAAGCATTGGTGAAGCTTTTCCTAGAACTGGTAGGCAGTGCAGATAACAACATTTCCTCAAAAGAGGAGGAATCCTTATGAAGCCTATTTATTTGAGAATATCAGGTTTAAACAGTTTTCGACAAAGCCAGGAAATACAGTTTGAACAGCTGTGTGCAGCAGGAATTTTTGGTATTTTTGGCCCTACGGGCAGTGGAAAGTCTAGTATTTTAGATGCCATTACTTTGGCGCTTTATGGGAAAGTAAGCAGAACCAATGGAACCCAAGGAATAATGAACCAAAATGAAAAAAGAATGTCGGTAGAATATTTGTTTAATTTAGGCCCCAAAAGCTATTTAGTAAGTAGAAGCTATCGCCGCAAAGATGAAAAAAGCCTAGTGGCTGCAAATTGTAGGTTAGTTGAGATAAATGGGGACCGGGAACAGGTTTTGGCAGATAAAAGCGAGGAGGTAACTAAACGCATTGAGGGTATTATTGGTTTAAAATTCGAGGATTTCACCAGGGCAGTAGTTTTGCCTCAGGGCAGGTTTGCCGAATTTCTTAATTTAAGCGGTGAAAATAGACGGAGAATGTTGGAAAGAATTTTTGCCCTTGAAGAATATGGAGAAAAATTGAATTTTAAATTAAATACTCGTGCCGCTCAAGTAGATTCGGATTTGCAGGGTGTTGTGCAGTATCAGTTAGGATTGGGAGATGCTTCCGGGAAGGCTGTGAGAACTGCTGAGCTGGAAGTGGAAAAAATCTCGGAACTAGTTGCCAAATTAAGCACGGAATATAATGCTCTTTTGCTTCGCTATGAGGAGGATAAGGCAGTTTGGAAACTCCAAGAAGATTTAAAGTCACTACTTGTAAAAGAAGAAGAATTAATTGCCCAGGGGAAGGAAATAGATTTACTTAAAGTAATAGCTATGAAAGCTAAAAAGGCTCAAGGAGTAAAGCCTTTATTAGAAGAACAAAATAAATTAACTAACAGCTTGCAAGAACTGTCTTTAAAAATAGGTGTGAAATCCAAAGAACTACACCAAGCCCAGCTAGAGAAGAAAAAAGCGGAAGAATTTTATCAAAAAAGCCAGGCAGAAAGAATAAGCTTAGAACCCCAGTTACTTGCTAGCCTGTATCAATTGGAAGAGGCTCAGCATATTGAGAAGGAATTAGCTTTACGGCAGCAAAAGCTACAGAAATTAAGAGATCATTATGGAGAATTACAAAGAAAAGGTGCAGCAATAGGGGAGGAAATACTGAAGCTTAATGAGCTTAGAGAAAAAACAGGAGCAGCTTTACAGCAGAGAAAAGACTGTTTAAAAAAAATAGAAGTAACTCCTGAAGAACGGCAGCAGGTTATAGAAGCAGCTGGGATTTGGCAGAGCTGTACAATAATTGCAGCCGAAAAGGAAAAATTAAAGCAGGAAATAAATTTAGCAACAAATGAATTAAACTCTTTAGTAAGCAAAAACAGAACTTCTCAAGAGAAATTGCACAAGGAACAAATTTTTCTAGGAAAATTGGAAACAGAATTACTGGAGCTAAGGAAAGTTACCTTGACTGAACAGGAAATTGGCAGCAGAGTGCAAATGCTAGAAAGAACAAGGGCTGTTATCTCCAATGCAGTCCGGCTTAAGGCTGAACTAAATCAGGTTAGGGATTTACAAAGCCAAGAAGAAAAAGGTCTAGTAGAACTAGGGAAGATAATCAGCCTCAAGGAGCAGCAACTGCAGCAATTAAACAAGCAAATAATGGAAAACTCACAGAAAAAAGAGCTTTGGCAGCAGTACATCAAAGAGTTAGAGTTAAAAAATTCTGCCGGCTATATTAGTGCTGTTTTAGTTTCCGGGGAACCTTGTCCTGTATGCGGTTCTAGACAGCATCCTGCACCGGCTGCAGCAGTAGCTGCCGAGGACTTAGAAAAGGCAGCCAAAGAAATAACTGCATTGGAGGAAAGTTATCAGCACTATACTCAGCGAAAAAATGAGCTGGCAGTAGAACTAGCCAGAATAGAAGAAAGTTACAGCGCTAAGCAGGAGGCTGCCAAGCTACGCCAAGAGGAAATTAAAAGTATAGAAGGGGAATTACATAATTTCCTAAGCAAGCTTCCCCAAGAGCTGGCCAAAGAACCTGAATCCCTTTGGAATCAGTGGTTGGAAAAAGAAGAAAATGCTATTAATATAGTTGCCGCTAATCTGCGCAGTAGGCAGGAAAAGGAAAAACAGAAGAATGAAGAATTTGGGCAAAAACAAAATGTTGTACAATGGTTAAAGGAAGAAGCAGCGGTTTTAGCTGCAGATCAAACAGCATTGGAACGTTCTATACTTCAAATGCAGAAGAAGTTAGATCAGTACACTAGAAATTTAGCAGCAAAGGAACAGGAATTTAAAGCAATATGGGGGGAAGTTTCAGCCCAGAAACTGCTTGCCCGCCAAAAGGAAATTAAAGAACAGGATAAGCAAGCAGCTTTGTTCAGCAAAGATCTGGAGCAGCTAGAGAAGGAAAATGAGGGCTTAAGGAAAAAAGCTGATGAGTTAAATAAAGTAAAAGTTGATTTAGAATTAAAATTAAAGGAATTAGAAACGGTAGGTCAGCAAGAAAAAGAGGAGTTTGAGGCAGGCAGTGCTAAATTAGCAAAAATTACAGATGGAAAGCCTGCAACAGAGCTGTTGCAGGCAGCGCAGCAGCAGTTAAAAAAAATTCAGCACAATGCAGAAGTCTCTCAAAAAGCTTGGGAACAGGCCAAGGAAAAATTAAATCAGACTACGAGCAGCTTAAAATCCTTAGAAACGGAAAAAAACCTGCAGGAAAAAAGTTTAGCGGAGATTAATCATCGGCTCCAACAGTCTTTGGAGCAACTTGGTTTTGCTACTGCTGAAGAGGCTTGGTTAGCAGTGGCCAAAGAGCAGGAAATTGCTCAAATGGAAGAGAAAATTGAAAACTTTCAAACAGAATATGTACTAGTTAAGAAAGAAAAAGAAAAAATAATTAAAAAATTAGGGAACCGAAAAGTTACTCCAACAGAATGGGAAAAATGGAAGGACAAGTTACAAGAGGCTGAAAAAGCTCATGCTCAGTGTTTGCAGCAGTTGGGGGCAGCTCAAAATAAACTCTCTGATCTTTTAGCTAAGAGGGGAGAATGGGAACAATTAGAGGAAAAACGGGAAAAGTATTGTCGAGAACTAGAACTACTTAATACGTTGAAAAAAACCTTTCGGGGAAGAGCCTTTGTGGACTATTTGGCTGAAGAGCAGCTGCGCAGCGTTGCTTTAGATGCTTCCCAGCGCTTGGCCCAGCTAACTAATGGCCGCTATGCACTGGAGATATCCTCTGACGGCAGCTTCATTATCCGTGACGATGCCAATGGAGGACTACGTAGAACGGTTAACACTTTATCAGGAGGAGAAACTTTTTTAACCTCACTTGCTTTAGCTTTGGCCTTATCCTCGCAAATCCAATTATTAGGCCAATACCCTTTGGAATTTTTCTTTCTTGATGAAGGCTTTGGTTCTTTAGACCCTTATTTACTGGAAATGGTAATCAATACTTTAGAAAGGCTGCAAACGGAAAATATTTCCATCGGTGTAATTAGTCATGTTCCCGAATTAAGAGACCGTATACCTAGAAAGTTATTAGTTTTACCAGCTGAACCGGGAGGGGCAGGCAGCCGGGTTAGGTTGGAATTAGCGTAAATGATATGAAGGGAGTTTAAAATAGTTGGCAAACATCGAACTAATTGCTACGGCAACTTTTGGACTAGAGGCAGTCGTAGCCCGAGAATTAAAGAATTTAGGCTATGAAGATCAAAAAATAGATAATGCTAGAGTTATTTTTAGCGGAGATGAAAGTGCTATTTGCCGGACTAACTTGTGGCTGCGTTCTGCAGATCGAGTTTTAATTAAAATGGGCGAATTTCAGGCACTGAGTTTTGCAGAGCTTTTTGAGCAAACAAAAGCTCTCCCCTGGGCAGACTGGCTGCCGGAGGATGCCTGCTTTCCTGTAGAGGGCAAATCCATTAAGTCTAAACTCCACAGTGTTCCTAACTGTCAAGCAATAGTTAAAAAAGCTATCGTGGAAAAAATGAAGGAAAGTTACGGGAAAAGTTGGTTTGAAGAAACTGGACCTCGTTATCTAATTGAAGTGGCTTTGCTTAAAGATATGGTTACTTTAACTATAGATACAAGTGGGGCAGGGCTCCATAAAAGGGGCTACCGCAAGTTAGCTAGCGGCGCTCCTTTAAAAGAAACTCTGGCAGCAGCAATGATCCAGCTTAGCTACTGGAATCCTGAAAGGATTTTAATCGATCCCTGCTGCGGTTCTGGAACCATTCCAATAGAAGCTGCTTTAATTGGTTTAAATATGGCGCCGGGTTTAAATAGAGAATTTGTCTCTGAAAAGTGGCCTAATATTTCCAAAGGCCTTTGGCAGGAAGCCCGCCAAGAAGCAAATGACCTAATCAAAAGAGAACAAAAGCTTTCTATTTTAGGTTCAGATATAGATGGACAAGTCTTAAGTTTGGCTCGCTATCATATTGCCCAAGCAGGTGTGGAAGGACAGGTAGCCGTACAAAAACTGCCTTTAGCTGAACTTCGTTCTCGAAAAAAATATGGCTGCATCATCACCAATCCTCCTTATGGACAGCGTTTGGGAGAACTAAAAGAGGCAGAAGCATTATACAAAGAAATGGGCAAGGTCTTTCAATCTTTAGATACCTGGTCCATTTATGTACTTACTTCCCACCATAATTTTGAAAGCCTATACGGACGGAAAGCTGATCGAAAGCGGAAGCTGTACAATGGTCGCATTGAATGCAACTATTATCAGTATTATGGCCCTAGACCACCTAAGCAAGAAGATTAAGTAACTTAACCCTTAGGCAATAAAATAATGGATGAATGATATTTAATTAAAAATAACTCATAAATTAGTCGGCGAAATAGTCTAGTTTACAAAGCTAATCCACCTAAAACTTGCTCCTTGTCATAATGACCCTCTATGCGAAAACTGGTTAGATGATGAAAAGAATTTCTGGTTAATTGACTGGGAATACGGCGGCATGAATCTTCCTTAGGACATCTGAGTTATTTAAAGATGGCAGCTTGGATCATCCACAATTTTTCAACTAAATATGCCAAAAAGAACTAAATGTTGTTAAAAAATTAAAAGTTGCGTATATTAATAACAGATAAGTTATAAAAGAGTGGAGGATCTAAATTGAAGATTGCCATAGTCACTGATAGTACTTGTGACTTAGAACAAGAATACTTAGCACAACATGATATCTATGTATTGCCTTTAAAAGTTGTTTTTAAAGACAGGCAATACCATGATCGGGTGGATCTCCAACCAAAAGAGTTTTATGCACGTTTGGCTCACGAAATACCAAGTACATCTATGCCGGGACCAGGTGAAGTAGCGGAGCTTTTTAGTCTGCTGGAGTCTAAAGGCTATGACCATGTTTTGGCTGTACATATATCTAGCGGATTGAGCGGTACCTTTAATGTAGTGAAAATGGTAGCTCAGCAATTTCCAAACCTTAAGGTAGAAGTAATTGATTCCAAGGCATTATCCTTAGGATTGGGTTTTCTAGTTATGAAAGCAGTTCAGTTGCGAGATTTAGGGGAAAAATTCAGCGACTTAGTTAAACAAACCAAAGAAACTCAGAAGAAAACAAAAATTTTTTTTATTGTTAAAACACTAGAATACCTAAAAAAAGGCGGCAGAATTGGATTGATTCAAAGTTCATTAGGTGAACTGCTGGATATTAAGCCGATTATCTCAGTAAACGAAGAAGGAAAATATTATACTTTTGCTAAAGTTAGAGGTAGAAAGAAATCTATTGAGAAACTTAAGGAATTGGTTTTAGAGCTTATTCAAGGACGGAAGGTTAATTTAGCTGTGGCCCATAGTGATGCTGAAGAAGAAGGCAGAAGGGTTTTACAGGATTTAGTACAAGCTGCAGGAGATAGTATTCAAAAATATTTTTTGTGTGAACTTGGCCCTGGAATGGTAGTACACTGCGGACCGGGGCTTTTGGGGATAATATTTAATTTCGTTTAAACCTTAATTTTTCTATATTTATTTGATGCTTGTAAAGGTAGGGTTCATAGTGAAAGCTATTGGTCCTATCTTTTTTATTTAGCTCTGTTGTTAATTTGTTGTACTTTTTGTTATAAAAATTCCCTATTGCGGGAAAATAATTATGATTTTACTGCAAATTTCAATGGAAATGAGGTTCGATGATGAGTTCTGAAAAATTACCTCAAGTCGCCTATTTTTGTATGGAATATGGCTTAGATAAAGAATTACCCATCTATGCTGGCGGGCTGGGAATTTTAGCCGGCGATTATCTCAAATCAGCTAAGGATTTAGATTATCCTGTTGTGGGTATTGGAATTCTTTGGAAGCAAGATTATACAACTCAGCTAATCGGTGAAGACGGCCGCCCTTATGATCAATATCCTACTTACGATTATAGCTTTGTCAAAGATACGGGCAAAACAATTACTGTTCGAGTTCGTGGTGAAGAGGTCACCTGTAAAATTAAAGTGGTAGACCAGTACGAAAATGCTCCTCTTTATCTTTTAGATACAAATTTTCCAGGAAGCCCTCACGGCTGGATGACTTGTCGTCTCTATGGGGGAGGTGCCCAGGACCGAATTGCCAATGAAATTATTTTGGGAATTGGAGGAGTTAGAGCCCTAAGAGCTTTAGGCATTTCCCCAGCTGTTTATCACTTTAACGAAGGACATGCTGTTTTTGCAGGACTAGAATTAATTCGTGAAAAAATGAAATTGGGTATGGACTTTGAAAAAGCTTGGCAGGAAATTCGCAAGCAAATTGTATTTACGACCCACACTCCTGTAGAAGCTGGAAACGAAATGCACGATCATGGTTTATTACAGCATATGGAAGCATATAACGGGCTGAATTATGAACAAATGAATAGGCTAGGGGGAAATCCTTTTAATATGACTGTGGCTGCTTTAAGGCTTTCCAGCCAATCCAATGCTGTTTCCAAGATTCATGCTCATACAGCCCAAGAGATGTGGAAAAATATTGAGGACAAAGCTCCAATTGTAGCAATTACCAATGCAGTTCATGCTAAAACTTGGCAAAACCCTGAAATTAAAGCAGCTTATGATGCAGGTAATGGACTTTGGGATGTTCATAAAAAAGCCAAGGAAAAGTTAATCCAATATATTCAAGATAAAAACCAAGAAACTTTAAAGGCAGATGCCCTCATCATTGGTTTTGCCCGGAGAGCTGCAGCTTATAAACGTTCGGAATTAATCTTTCGGGACTTTGAAAAAATTAAGCCGCTGCTTAACGAAGGGAAAATTCAATTAGTTTTTTCCGGTAAAGCACACCCCAATGACCAACACGGTAAGGATATTATAGCTCGGATTGTCAATATGGATAAAACTTTTGGAAATAGTGTAGTTTTTTTGGAAAACTACGATATGGATATTGCTAAAATCCTTGTTCAGGGCTGCGATGTTTGGCTAAATAACCCGAAACGCCCTTTAGAAGCTAGTGGAACATCTGGAATGAAAGCTGCATTAAACGGTGTTTTAAATATTAGCGTTGTCGATGGTTGGGTTGCAGAAGGGGTGAAGCATAAGGAAAGCGGTTGGCTCCTAGACTACGTTTGCCAGCGGGAAGAATGTTGGAAACAAGATGAATTTGATGCTCAAGCACTTTACTATGTGCTGCAGAATGAGGTATTGCCTACTTATTATAATGATCAGAGTAGATGGGAAAAAATGATGAAAGCTAGTATTGAAATGGCAGAAAGTTATTTTACGGCCGAACGAATGGTTAAGGAATATTATGAAAAAATGTATATGCAGGCTGCCCAAGCAAAACAACCTGCTTGGATGTTGGGAAATGAGTTTTACAAACATGAAACCCAAAATCAACTAAATCCTTAGGTCTAAATAAAAAACTGAGGCGGAGAAAATACTCCCCTCAGTTTACATATTACCTTAATTTGCATTTGTGGCAGCTGCCCTGACAGCTGGAACCTACTTTTGTACCACAGCGAGGACAGCGTAGAGTTAAAATTTCAGTAATAATATAACCGCACTGGGGACAATTACGAGCAGTACATGAAGCTTGTGCTTTTTTTTCAGCCATGATTGCTACCTCCTAATTTTCAATGGTGATGAAAGGAGAAGCTTGTTTTTTAAAATACTTCAGCACTAAAATTAGAACTAAAGCAATTGTCCAAACTGCAGCTGCAATGGCTAATATTTGCCAAGGTGTTGTAGTTCCAATTAGATGTGCCAATTGAGCAACAATTCCTCCAACTGTAAAAGCAATTACCCAAGTCCCTAACCACATCAGCAAAGCTTCTTTTTTAGATCTTTCTTTAAATATAACCAAAATGGAAGCAATACAGGGTACAAACAGTGTAATAGTGATTAAAGCTACAATTACTTGGAGTGATGTTAACTGCATATTAGCTAAACCTGCTGCACCAAAATCCCGCCGTACAATTCCCATAATAAAAGCGTTGGCAGATTCCTTGGGCAAATGGAGCCAATTCATGGTCAAAGGTGAAAGCAAGTTCTGTAAAGATGCTAGTACGCCTGTTAGCTGTAAAACACTAATTAATAAGGCTCCTAAGGCGAATAAAGGAAAAGCTTCTAGTAAAAATTGATAAGATTTGGTCCAAGTTTTTGTTAAGACATTTTTCAAAGAAGGTAATCTTAAGGGAGGCAAATCAATTAATAAGTCGGAAGTATTGCCCGGCAGCAGTATATGTAAAATAGTTCCCGTTGCTACTAAGACTGTCAAAATTACTGAGATGTATAAGATTATAAACTGAGGTGCAATTTTAGCTAGCATTCCAGCAATAACACCTAACTGAGCAGAACAAGGAATAGTGAGACCTAGTAAAAATACGGCAATACGTTTCTCTCTTTCTGATCCCAATAGCCTGGTAGTAATTGTAGCAACTGTTACACAGCCAAATCCGAGAATTAAAGGAATGATTGCTCTGCCATTTAAACCAATTCCCGTTAGGGCTCTATCTGATAACGCAGCTATCCTGGGAAGATAACCAGAGTCTTCAAATAAAGAGAGAAAGAAATAAAAGCCAACTACTAAAGGCATTAAAAGCCCTAAAACATAAGTTACGGTCATAGTTAGCAGCCCAAATTCACCAGCCAGGATGGTGCCTAAAACTGAATTAAGATTAATTATTTGGCTAACAAGGTGCCGCGCAAATGGTTCGTAAATGCCAACCATAACTGTTTCCTCTGTGAAGCCAACGACCGTACCGGCAACAAAGACTCCAATTGTTTTGTACATTATATACAAAGCTAGCAGGAATAAGGGAATGCCGGTGCAAGGCCGAATCATTAAGCGGTTAATAAAAAGACTTAAGGCAGAATTTTGCTTGGTATCCTGTACAATTTGATTTATAATGCTGTCAACTTTTTGGCGTCGGTGTAAATATATTTCTTCTTGTTCCGTACCCGGCTGCATATTATATTTTTTAGCAATATTTTTATCGCCCTCTAAAATAAGGAGTGCTTCACCTTTATTTTTTACTTGATCTGATAATGTCAGGATTTTTTCAGCTATTTTTTTATCAACATGGCCAGGCAGCGCTTCATAAATTGCACTTTTTAACTGATCTAAATTTTGTTTTTTAATGGCTACAGTAGGAATAATTCTTACTCCAAGCAATTGACTTAATTTTTCATAATCGATTTTTAGTCCATTTTGCTCCGCTTCGTCCACCATATTTAAAACAACAACAGTTGGAACTCCTGTATCAATAATTTGTAGTGTTAAAAATAAATCCCGCTCTAGATACATGGCGTTTACTACATTAACAACTACATCTGCTGATAAAATTACATCCCTGGCTACTCTTTCCTCGTCATTAAAAGATGAAATGCCATAAACACCAGGAGTATCAATAACTAAGTTTCCTTCATAGTGGCCATGAGATATTTCCAAAGTTGTTCCGGGGTAATTGGAAACATCTACATACATTCCCGTCAAATAGTTAAAAATGACTGATTTACCTACATTAGGGTTACCGGCCAAAACGATCCTTCGGGCACCTGGTGGCATTTCAATTCGAGTTTCTTTTGAATTATGACAACAATTTGCCATATTAAGTACCTCCAATCAATGAAATTAATCTAATTCTACTTTAATTTTTGCGGCTAAATGCCTGCCGATGGCTAACTGCTGTCTATTCTTTCTTATAATGATAGGCCCCGCCGGAATAACTTCATCGCATAAAAGTGATTCCCCTTCGCTAATACCGAAACGAATAGTTTGCATTTTAATACTTTCGTTAGGAATGTGGATAATTTTAAAACGCTGTCCATATTTAACTTTATCTAAAGTCATAATCACCCCTCCTGGTAAATGAGAAACGTTCTCGATTACAATTAGTTATTTACAAAAAAAATGTCTAAAATCAGGAAAAATATCCTATTTCAACTTTTTGCTAACTGATAATTATTATCATCTACATCTACAATGCTAAGTATAAACTTTCGCCAAGATGATGTCAATTGTACTTTCGGTCAAATCCTTGTAAATTACTAGGAATTAATCCGAAAAAATTAGAACTAAAAAAAAGCCCTAAACAGGCTTTATTGAATTTTACTTTTCTTTATTATTTTTGATAGTTTTATTTAAGATTTTAATATGTTTGTGAGCTTGAAGTACAAAACGCAGGATAACTAAGAAACCAACCCCCGTAATTAGAACAATGGCTAAAGTACGTAACTGAGTTAGATCCATACTACACCTCCAAATAAATTCAATAATTATATTGCCGGCAACAAACAGATTATATATATAGTAAAAATAATAACACAACTGGCTGTTTATAAGCAATTCAAAGTAGCCCATAAGGGAATTTTGGCTTATTATTTGCCAAGAAGAAAATTCTAATACTGTAGTTAATACTATTTTACCAATTTTAAAATTTTTGCTTCATTGTTTTAAAGTTATAATTACACCTGTGGCTGTTATCATTAATAGCTGAATCAAGCATGGTCTGGGCAAAATAAATAGGCGGAAACCCGCCTATTTTTAGTGCTTAATGGTTATTGCAGCATACCATTAAAATTAAAATAATGAAAACTAACCAGTTGGTAAAATCGTTTTCCATTTTGGAAACGTTTTTGGAAACGCTAGTAACGCTGTTTTCCCCCATGAAAATTCCTCCTTTAAATTTTTATATTGAGGTTCATCTGGTATATATTATGGTGGGGGAAATAATTTTGTTAAGCTAAAGTCTGTTCATTTATGGATGTAGAGAGAAGTTAAATGTGCTTGCAAAAGAATAGACGAATAAGATGAATTGTACTAAAATTAAAGCTTAATAGAAAACATATGGTGGAATTTTGCAGTGGGAGGATTAACTAGATGAATAACCATACTGTAGCATTAAACAAAACAAATTCTAGTGGTTTTAATTTTCGCATCTTATTACTTCTATCTTTAGGCCATTTAGCCACAGATCTTAACCAAGGTGCCCTGCCGGTGATTTTACCTTATTTAAAAGGTGCTTATGATCTTTCTTATGCGGTAGCAGGTCTGATCCCTTTGGTAGCTAATATTAGTTCCTCCTTTATTCAGCCTTTTTTTGGCTTAATAAGCGACAGATTTAATTGTAATTGGCTTTTGCCAATAGGCTGTTTGGCAGCAGCTATAGGAACTGCGCTTTTAGGATTTGCCAATCATTACGTTATAATTCTGCTGCTAATTTTATTTAGCGGTTTAGGTGTTGCAGCTTATCATCCGGAAGGGGCTAAAGTAGCCCTATATGCAGCAGGAGGGCGTAAGGCCTCAGCTGTTTCCGTTTTCTCAGTTGGAGGAAACTTTGGTTATGCTTTTGGTTCTATTATTATGGCGGCCCTGCTAGTTCAAGGAGGCCTTACTAATAGTATTTATTTACTTGTTCCAGCCATAATTGTTTCTTTCTTTCTGTGGGTTAAAATGAAGGATTTTCCTTGCCAACAGCCGCTAAAAACCCAAGTTCAAAGATTAAATCTGGGTTTAAATAAAAATAATATTGGACCTCTTTTAACTGTAATAGGTATTATTATCATCCGTTCTTGGGTTCAATCAGGTTTAGCCTATTACATCCCTTTTTATTACATTAATTATTTAAAAACAGGGCAAGTTCGCGCCAGTTACATTTTATTTGTTTTTTTGCTGGCGGGTGCTTCCGGTACCTTAACGGGAGGACCTTTAACCGATCGGTTTGGCCGTAAAAAGGTGATTCTATCATCTATGCTTTTATTGCCGCCATTACTTTTAACATTTATTTACGGTCATTTTGTCATTTCCTTAATTGCTTTATTTGTAGCTGGGGGTGTGATAGTTTCTACTTTTTCCACTACAATCGTTCTGGGTCAAGAGTTACTGCCCCAAAATATAGGTATGGCCTCCGGGTTAATGACTGGATTTGCCGTGGGAACAGGAGGGCTAGGAGTTACTCTTCTAGGTGTATTGGCAGATGCTACAAGTGAACATGTAGCTATGGTAACAATAGCGCTACTGCCCTTAGTTGGAGTTCTTCTGACCTTGCTTTTACCTCCGGAGGGCAAAAAAAATAATTAGTCATTACCTCAACTGCTTACGGTGCAGTATGCCCCAATCGGCTAAAGTATCGGGAGTAAATTTTTGGTTTATACTTGCTAATAGTTCTGCTATTTTTTGGTTTTCTAAAGGATTTTGGGCTTCGGCTTTATCGCCATATTCTCCCACTAGTTCTGCTGCTTTTTTAGTGTCGATAATTCTGCCTGGTCCTCCTACACACCCTCCGAGGCAAGCCATTCCTTCAATAAAGCTGCCAATATATTCATTAGTGCTAATTTTAATTAAACCATCTTGACATGCTTTAATTCCGTCTAGGGAAACAGATTCAAAAGTGCCCTTATGTTCTGGCTCCAGCCTTTGTAAAGTTCGACGCATAGAAGCGGCCACCCCTCCGGTACGGGCGTAGACTCTTCCGCCCCAGGAAGATTGGGGATTTTCTTGGGCTGGAAAATCAGCGGGATTAATTCCTACTGCATCAAAGATTGTTTTGAGCTCCTTAAAAGTAAGCACATAATCGATGGCACCTTTTAAATCATGGTCGGCAGCTTCAGCTTTTTTAGCAATACAAGGACCGATAAATACAACCTTTATATTTTGGTGAATCTTCTTCAGTACTCTCCCACCGGCAATCATGGGAGAAACTGAAGGAGCTACGTGTTTAAGTAAGTTAGGAAAACGGTTTTCAATCAGCTTAATCCAAGCAGGGCAGCAGCAACTGGTAATTAAATAGTCACGCTCTTTTTGCACGGAGTGAATATATTCAAAGGCTTCTTTAATTGTTAAAATGTCAGCAAAAAGAGCTACTTCTACTACTTGAAAAAAGCCAAGGTATTTTAAAGCTGAACGAAGTTGTCCAATAGAAACTTTAGGGCCAAATTGCCCTACAAAAGCAGGGGCAACTATGGCAAAGACAGGCTGTTCTTTTTGTTTTAAAGCACCAATTAAAGGGACAAACTGCCCTTTTTGGACAATAGCATTTAATTTACAAGAAGGAATACATGAACCGCAAGCTAAACATTGATCGTCTTCTTTATTATTAGTACTGCACAAAATAGGTCCTTGATTACACCCTTTGTCGCAGCTTTTATCATGACAATACTGGCAGGCTCCAGGAATAGTTTCAATAATTTTAGTAGTGCTTTCCCAGTCGTTTAAAGATTTTGCAGCTGCTTCCTGTAAATTTCCTTCTTGATGCTGAGCTGAAAGCCCTAATCCTAACCTAATATATCCATCAATCAAATTCTCTTCCAAAGGTGAGTTTTCCGTGGCTAGTTTATGGGGCAATGATTCAATGTTATCTTCTAGAGTACCTGCCCAGGCCATTTGGGCAATTTCAAACAACACTTTTTGCTGTAATTCTCTGTAGTGTTCCATGGATTGCATAATTTTCACTCTCTTTTTCAACTTAATCTCTTAATCCTTGTATATTTTTGCCCATTGTATTGTAAAAAATAAGTGGTGGGTAATACTTTAAAGGGTGAAAATAATGCGACTTGGGATAATTATTATATTAGTTATAATCATTAACATGTTGGACACTTTAGCCTATGGGGCAAGAATTGCCGGAGTAAAAACTAAAAGCCCTACAATGGCTGCATCTTTATTTAATCTATTAGCTCTTGTTTCAAGAATCGCTAATTTGATTCAACTTCCTTTATTAGCAGTTTTAGTTGATAGGGCAATAGCCGCCAATGCTCAAGATGCCCTCCTGCCGGTTTTTCGGGTAGTTATTTTAGCTAATAGTGTAGGAACCCTGCTGGGAATTTTTTTGATTCCCACTTTTGTCAATGTCATTATGCAAGGCATTTATGCTTTAGAAAAATTTGGCTCTGTGCCTAGTGCATTTGTAGGGGGTTTGAAGGGTGGTGTCTTTCGAAAGGCCATGCATTCTTTCCGGTTGCCAGCCAAAAGACATTTACATCTATTGAATATTAATGGTTTGCCAAAATACTTTCTAGTGGCTAACTTGCTGTTAACTGCTATTTATTCAGTAGGAATTTTAGCGGCTATTTATGCCGGCTGCTTAGTACCCGAATATAGGTTAACAGCCAGTAATTTATCTGGCATTATTAATGGACTGGCTACAATTTTTTTAGTTATTTTTGTTGATCCTGTAACTGCTTTACTGCAAGATCAGATTATTCAAGGCAAAAGGGAAGAGACGGATTTGAAAAGAGCAGTTTCCTTGCTGCTGGGCGGAAGGTTTTTGGGTTCTTTATTGGCTCAATTCTTATTTCTGCCGGCAGCCCATGTAGTGGTGCTAATTACTTATTTTATTAGTTGATTTATTTTACATTTTTTTTAGGACACAGCTAAAAAAAAGTAGTAGATTATTAACTAAAAGAATTAAAATAAGATTTTGAATATTATAAATAAGATAAGGGATTCAAAATGAATTGTTACTACTATTTGAGAGAAGGAAGGCTATGGTCACAAAAAAAATCGCCTCAAAGGAGCTGCGCGATAGTCTGATCATTGCTAATACGCTAGATTATATTTTAACAATAGATCCTAAGGGTAATATCGATTCTATAAACCCTGCAGCGTTAAAATTTTTTGGATATGATGAAGTGAATATTATCAAAAAGAACATCAATTTAATTATTCCGGAAATCCGCTCCTGGGATTTGTTTATAAAATGCTGCTTGCAAAGCTCCGATGGAAATAATGTTTTTGAATTGGTTGGGAAAAACCGTGAAGGTAATGCTGTGCCTTTAGAAGTTTCTTTTAGTAAAATGCGGTTAGGGAATAACAACTTTTATATTGCAATTATGCGAGATATTACGCATAAGAAGATGTATGAAGAAAAATTGAGGTTTTTTGCCCACCATGATCCTTTAACTGGCTTGCCCAACAGACTATATTTTAATGAAAATGTCTGTCAGGAGTTGTATCAGCTTGGCCGCTGCAAGAAAACCATGGCTGTAATGTTTTTAGATTTGGATAATTTCAAAAATATCAATGACACCATGGGACATGACGTAGGTGATTCACTGCTTAAAGAAATTGCCGGCAGGTTGAAAAATGTTTTACGCCGTAAAGATATTATTGCCCGCTATGGGGGAGATGAATTTGTTATCTTTTTACCGGATATTTATAATCAGGCTGCTGCTGCCAGAGTTGCACGGAAAATCATTCGTACTGTTTCGCAAAATTATAAACTTAAAAACAGTAAAATTTATATAACTGTTAGTATTGGCATTAGTATTTACCCTCTTGACGGGGAAAATTTAGAAACCCTTCTTAAGAATGCTGATTTAGCATTATATCGAGCTAAAAAAATGGGTAAAAATAATTTTCAGTTTTACAAAGCAACAAAGCAATTTTGATTATATTTCGGAAAATTGGATGGAAAGTTGTGGAAAAAAGATAAACGGACGGGCTTATGAGTAAAGTGCCCGTCCGTCTTTTGAATTACTTTAGGGTATAGTAGTGCTCGGCTTCTGTATAAATGATTTCAGCTTTATTGGCGCAGTCAGGCAAATCCCCTTGCAATGTATCTCCATTACGGTTGGCTACACAAATAATGTTAATAGAAAGATCTTGTTCCGGAGTTGATTCTAAAAGATTTGTGAGTGCATCGAAAAGGTCTTCCGCATTAAGTTTAATAGAATTAAAGTTATCCACAAAAATGTGCGAATAATGGTTAGAAGCTATGAGCTTTTTGATTTCTTCTAAGTCGGAAGCAGTTTCAAGGGTTGTTCTGTGTGTGCCCTCTAAAGGATAGGAGGAATTGTATAACAAGCGCGTTAAGTAAGAAGAAGGGTCATCCGTTAAGTAAAGTACCTGTTTGTTTTGGTTTTGGGCTATAGATTCTGCTAAATACTGGCCAAGCTTGCTTTTGCCGCTGCCATTGCTGCCGGTGATGAAACGGGTTCCTGCTTTTAAAGATAATTTTAACACATCTTCTAAAGCAATTTCTTTTAACATGCACCAAAGCCCCCTTTAATTTTGTGATACCCTTTTTTATTTATAACTTTACCATACTTTTACCTATATTTACAAGTGATGGATGAAACTGCTGGCTTCTTACGTAGTTTTTTCCGTTATGTTTAGGGTAACATAAGAAGTTTTTTTGTTCCTCCAAATTAGAGCTGAAACCTTTTCACCAATTTTAACTTTGGCTACTGCTTCCTGTAAATCGTTAGGGCTAGTTACTTTCTTTTTATTAAACTCCAAAATAACGTCTCCTCTTTGCAAACCGGCTTTGGCTGCAGGGCTATTAGTAATAACTGAGGTAACAATAGCACCGTTTTGGGTAGGTAAGCCAAAATAATCAGCCAGTTCTTTAGTTACGGGCTGCATGTATACACCAATCCAAGGGCGGCTGATTTTACCTTTACTCATTAATTCCTGAAGTACATCTGTTACTGTAGAGCTTGGAATTGCAAAACCTATTCCTTGAGCAGAAGCATTAACGGCTGTATTAATTCCGATAACTTCACCTTGGAGATTTATGAGGGGTCCGCCGCTGTTCCCGGGGTTAATAGATGCGTCTGTTTGCAGCAAGTTTTTATATTGCCGATTTTCTACTTCCACTGGGCGTTCTTTGGCACTGATGACTCCTACTGTCACCGTATGATCTAGGCCTAAGGGGTTGCCAATAGCAACTACCCAATCACCTGACTTAACTTGATTTGAATCTCCTAATTTTAAAGTGGGTAAATCTTTTTTGCTTTCAATTTTTAAAATAGCCAAGTCCAAATCATAATCTTTACCAACAACCTTAGCGGAGAAACTGTTATCATAACCGGAGACTAGAACCTGAATATCTGTAGCACCGTCAATAACATGCTCATTAGTTAGAATGTAGCCATCTTTGCTGATGATGAAACCTGAGCCAAGGCCTTGGGTAACCCTCGGTTGATTTTCCAACCCCATATTCCCGAAAAATTGTTGAAAAAATGGATCATTAAAGTAAGGATCGTTTGAACTGCTGGTTTGGGAAGTTGTTTCAATTTTGACAACTGCCGGGCCAGCTTTGTCTACAATATTAGAAATTGTGTTAGGCCCTAAGCCTGGGAGTGTAAAGGACGCTTTATCAGCCTGAACAGATGTTTGCCGGTTTTGTTCTACGGATAGGCTGTTTTCTTGCTTTTGGTTATAAAGAGTAACGGCACCTAAAGAAAACAACACTGCCAAAGCAATTGTGGTAATAGTGTATAAAAAAACATTTCTTTTAGAATTAAAAAAGTTCATCTTTCCACCTCATTTCTTAAATTTAATTTGGACTTGCAAATACAGTATAAAAGGGAAACCTGAAAAAAAACTTAAAAAATACTGTAAATTACACAAAAATATAAAAAAATTTAATGGTAAAAGTAGAGCCTATCCCTAATTGGCTGCTGACTTTAATGTCAGCAGCGTGGACTTCTGTAATCCATTTAGCGATAGCTAAACCTAAGCCTGTTCCTTCTTGGCTGCGGGCTTTATTCCCTCGGTAAAAACGTTCAAAAATGTGGGGTAAATCTTCAGCTGCAATACCAGATCCCGTATCTTTGATCTTAAAAACAACAGATTGGGGTTCCTTGGTAAAAGAAAAAGTAACTGTTCCTTGAGGAGGGGTAAATTTAAAAGCGTTGTCTAGTAAAATTAAAAAAAGTTGCCGTAAATAATCTGTGTTCCCTAGAATTTTAACTCCATGAAGTTCTTCCGGATCATCATAAATAAAATTGACCTCCTTTTTTAATAAACTTCCTTGACGTAAAACTTCCCGTAAGAAAGGGGTAAGTGCAATAGGCTCTTTTTCCGGAAGTTGACCAGCTTCTGCCCTGGCTAAAGCCAATAAATCGTTGACTAGACGGGACATCCTTTCTGCTTCGCTTCTAATATCAGCCAAACACTCCTGCCTAAGTGCGGAACTGTTTTCTCCTATTTTTTCTAATAATTCCACATTTCCGCGAATAGTAGTCAATGGAGTGCGCAATTCATGAGATGCATCAGCTAAAAACCTTTTTTGCATTACATAAGAATTTTCTAATTTTTCATAGGCAGTTTGCAGCCTTGCCAGCATAGTATTAAAAGTTTGAACTAGCCTGCCTACTTCATCGGAAGGACCATTGTACTGTACTCGGTGGCTTAAATCCTGGTGTTCTCCAATTGAACCAGCTTCTTCGGTAACTTTTTCTATGGGACGGAGGGCAGATCTTGCTAGAAACCAGCCTGCGCTGGCTGCCGCCATAATTGCCAAGGTAAGACAGGTTAGTAAAATTAAACGTAGGTTAGTTAAAGTTTGTACACTTGAATTTAGAGTGCGCGCTACCTGTAAAATACCTACCAACTCTGCATCTAAAAAAATGGGCTGGTTATAGATTCTAAGCCGGACGTTTTTATAAGAGTATGTTTTAAAAGAAAGCTCTTTTCGGCCTGCGGAAGTAATTGTTTGCAAGTCAATGGGTAAAAATTGACCTCCCAAATTACTGGAGCGGGCTATATTACGACCATAACGGTCTACCACTTGTACGTAAACATCGGGAGAGGCAAAAACATCTATATCAGGTAAAATTACTTTTTGCAGAGCATGATTTTCGGTGTCGATAATTTTAATTGAATTAAAGACTTCAACAGCCTTAGCTGTTAATGATTTGTCTATTTCCATGTAAAGGGTATGCTTTAAATAAAAGTAGATCCAGGTTCCAAACAGTGCAAAGCTAGCGCTTAAAATAACTGTATAAAGTATGGTTAGACGCAAGCGTAAGGACAAGTGCTTCACTCCCTTAGGGTATATCCAATACCTCTAACAGTATGGATTAATCTAGTTTCTTTGTTAGCTTCTAATTTTTGGCGCAAGTAGCCGATGAAAACTTCTAAGACATTGGATTCCCCGTTATAGTCAATGCCCCAAACCTCATCCATCAAAGTATCCCTAGTAAGAATTTGCCGGGGATGGCGTAAAAAAATTGCTAGCAGATCAAATTCTTTATTAGTTAGGCTGATTTTCCTTTCCCCCCTTTGAACTTCTCTGGTTTCAAGGTTAAGGCTCAGATCAGAGTACTCTAAGATTTTGGCAGTATCTTTCCCGGAACGCCTAAAAAGTGCTTTTATCCGAGCTAGCAGTTCTTCTAAGGCAAAGGGTTTAACTAAATAATCGTCTGCGCCTACATTTAGACCCTTAACTCGGTCTTTAATTTCATCTTTAGCAGTTAGCATTAAAATAGGGACGGAGCTAAAAGAACGTATTTCTTCACATATTTTAAAACCGTCCATCCCTGGCAGCATTAAATCTAAAATGATTAAATCGGCCTGGCCTTTTTGGGCTTCCTTTAGTCCGGAAAATCCATCATAAGCCACGGATACCTGATAACCTTCATATTCTAAACTACGGCGCAAAAAAGCAGTTATTTTAGCGTCATCATCAACAACTAGAATATGCATAATTCCACCTCAGTTTTGAAAAAACTTTTGTGCTATTCTTGCTTTTATTCTACCTAAGATCAAAATTTCTTCAATGTTAAAGAAAACTAATTTTAGCTCTTAAGCTCAATTCTTAAACTCCCTTCATATAGTATAGTATTGAACTTAGGTTTTAGGAAGGTGCTGCTCTAATGAAAATAGCAATGATTTCCACGAATCTGCTTAGAACTCCGCCGGTGATGTACGGAGGCGCAGAAAAGGTTATTAGTTTACTTACAGAGGAGTTAGTAAAAAGGGGGCATGAAGTAACTTTGTTTGCTACGGGAGATTCCTTAACTTCCGCCCACCTGAATTATTTGTATGAAAAGCCGGACTGGTCCTGGGAGAAGGAAACCAAATTTGCCCAATATGCTTTTGCCAATTGTAAGGAATTCGATCTGGTGCATAACAATTCTTATCCAGGTTTGGAAATGGCTCAATTTTGCCCCGTACCAACAGTTACAACAATGCATAGCTTATCAGCTCATTACAAGAAATATAGGGATAATATGTATATTGCCATTAGCTCAAGGCAACGGTTCCTTTTTCGGGAATTAAGAAAGGTTCGAGTGATTCATCATGGACTAGATGTTAATCAGTATCCATTTTCAAGTGATTGCGACAATTACCTGGTTTGGGTTGGGCGCATCTGCTGGGAAAAAGGAGTCCATCATGCTGTCCAAGGGGCAAGAAAGTACGGCCTGCCTTTAAAATTAATTGGCCCAATTGCAGACGAAGATTATTTTAGTCAAAAGATAAAGCCCTATTTAGGCGGAAAAATAGAATACCTAGGTGAAATGGGTGAAAGCAAAAATCAGATTGTAAAAAAAGCTAAATGTTTTTTAATGCCTATTGAGTGGGAAGAACCCTTCGGCTTAGTAATTATTGAAGCAATGGCTTGTGGAACGCCGGTTATCGCATTTAATAGAGGAGCAGTCATGGAACTAATTGACCATGGAAGGACAGGATTCATTGTTACTTGTCCCGAAGAAATGTTTCAGGCAGTGGAAAATATTGACCAAATAGATCGGTTAAATTGCCGGCAGCATGTAATGAAGAATTTTTCCATTGAAAAAATGGCTTCAGACCATGAGAAGGCTTACCTTGATATTTTAAAAGGAAAATTTAGATAAGGAGTTGGGCAAATGGCAAGATTTCTTCCGCAAGATCTTTCCGTAGTAATACCGAGTAAAAATGAAAAGGATCTTAAAAACACTTTATTATCTTTACGCTCTGCTAAATTTGGCGAAAAGGTGGAATTAATTGTTGTTGATGATGGTTCCACCGATGGCAGTTGCAAAGATTTGTTTTGTATAGAACCCAGTGTCCACATTCTTACTACTTCAGGTAAAGGAGTTTCTTATGCTAGAAATTTAGGGGCAAGAGCAGCCCGGGGTAAAATATTAGTTTTTTGCGATGCTAACTTAATTGCCCTACCTAACTTGTTTGAAGAAATACTTAAAGCTTTTGAAAATGAGCAGATTCTTGTTCAGGCACCTTATATTAGTGACATAGCAAACCCTGATGCTGCCGGCTTTGGAATGACATTAAACCAAAATTTAGAGGGAGTATGGCTGGGGAGATGTGATGATTTAACCCCGGTACCAATTTTACCTTCAACCTGTTTGGCCTTACACAGCGATATTTACTGGCAAGTAGGAGGCTTTGATGAAGGATTTAAAATTTTAGGACACGAGGATGTGGAACTATCTATCCGCCTTTGGCTGTGTGGGCATACATTATATCTAAATCCTTTTACGGGAATTAAACACCTTTTTCGAGCTCTGAAACCCTATTACTTTAGCCGTGAACATTATGTGTATAACATTATCCGCCTGGCCTGCTTACATTTTAATACTGCCAGAATTACTAAAACTTTAAATTTGTATGCAAACAATGCCTACCTAAATAGATTGGTTAGCGAAACTATGCTTAGCGATGTTTGGCAAACTAGAGAGAAGTATCAGCAGCTAAAAAAATACGATGATAATTGGTACGTGGAAAAGTTTAAAATCCCTTTTTAAGGTGATATAATAAAATATCACAAATGTTTAGAATTTTAAGTGCGAGGTAAACTATGTCCGGTAAATCTGTTTTTAAAGCTGCTGGAATAATTATGGTGATTATGGTTGCTTCCCGGGTAATTGGTTTTGTCCGGGATGTTATTATTTATAGTCAATTTGGACAAAACCGCATTACTGATGCGTACAATGCTGCTTTTTCTATTCCCGATGTATTGTACATGCTGTTAGTGGGCGGAGCCCTAAGCTCCGCCTTTATACCTGTTTTCTCCAAATATATAAGCACCAAACAGGAAAAAGAAGGCTGGGAAGTGGCCAATATAGTTCTTAACCTAGTAATGATTTTGATGTTAATTGGTATTGGAGTAGGCTATATTTACACTCGACCTCTAATTTTGTTGCTTGTACCGGGTTTTAACCAGGAAGCTCTTGAGCTGACGGTGAAGCTAACGAGAATCATGTTTTGGCAGGCTTTTTTTATGGCCATAAATGGCGTAACCTTTGGTATTTTAAATGCGTATAAGATTTTCATTATACCTACCTTAGGTACGATTCTTTATAACTTAGCAATTATTGTGGTCGGGCTGATTTGGAGCCCCAAATATGGTATTGCTGCTTTTTCCGTGGGAGTTGTAATAGGTGCTTTTTTAAATTTCGCTATCCAAATACCGGATTTACGACGGATTGGGTATCGCTACCGTTTCATTCTAAAACTAAATCACCCAGGGCTAAAAAATATTCTAGGTTTAATGCTGCCTATCTTAATTGGATTATCTATTGGACAAGTTAATTTATTTATTAACCAAAATTTAGCTTCTGCTTTACCGGCGGGAATTGTGGCGGCTTTACATACAGGGCAGCGTTTAATGCAAGTTCCCATTGGCATATTTGCTATTGCCATAGCTATGACAATTTTTCCAACTCTGACTGAGCAATCTGCCAATCACAAAATGGCTGAATTTAAACAAACGGCCAACTTAGGCATTCGGTCAGTTATTTTTATCACCTTACCTGCAGCTGCAGGTTTAATTGCTCTGAGTGTGCCTACGATTCGCCTTTTATTTGAACAAGGCAAATTTACCCATGCCGACACACTAGTAACTTCCGTGGCGCTGAACTTTTATTCAATTGGCATATTTGCCCAATCGGCTTTGCAAGTCTTAAATCGTATATTTTATGCACTGCAGGATACTATATCTCCAGTGGTAATAGGAGCATTTTCCATAATTATCAATATTGCTGGAAGTATTATTCTGATTCGTTATTTAGGCCACGGAGGCATAGCTCTTGCTTATTCCTCGGCTGGAATTTTTAACCTTGTACTACTTTTATGGTGGTTAAAACGAAAATTGGGCAAGATAGATGGAAAAAGAATTATTTTATCCTTTTTACAAAGCTTAACAGCTTCTTGTCTGATGGGGGCAGCAGTTTATTATACTGCATTGGCTATGGATCAAATACTAGATATGTCAATTAAACTGAATCAGTTGGTGCAGGTGACTTTAAGCATCTTGGTAGGCGCAGCAGTGTACGCGGTTATTGCTGCTATTTTAAAGAATGAAGAAACCCAAATGGTTTTAGGGGTTTTAAAACGTAAGTTTAAAAAAGGGAAAAAGTAGCTGAATAGAAAAGTACCATAAATGATAGGATGTTACCTAGGAACTTTTTGATGAAAGAAAGAATCTATACCAAGAAAACGGTTTGAACTATAACATCTTAGAGCATTCTAGATCATCATAGGTGCTGACAAAAGTAGTAGTTTACTGTATTAAAGACAAAAAATAAAAATTAGGGGGTATTTTATTATGGCATTTGAAGAAATGTCCCAAGCCGTAATCAGTGGTGATGAAGCAAAGGTTAAAGAATTAGTTAACAGTGCAGTTAACGCTAAAGAAAGCCCATTGGCAATTATTAATGATGGTTTAATCGCTGGTATGAACGTAGTAGGTGCTCGTTTTAAAGAAGGAGATATGTTCGTTCCTGAAGTATTAATGGCTGCTAAAGCTATGGCTGCCGGCGTTGATATTGTTAAACCTTTACTTGGCGCTGATGATATGCCTTCCGCTGGTACTGTGGTATTAGGTACTGTTAAAGGTGACTTACACGATATCGGTAAAAACTTAGTTGCTATGATGATGGAAAGCGGCGGCTTGAACGTTATCAACGTAGGAATTGACGTTGCTCCTGAAACATTTATCGAAGCTGTTAAAGCTAACAATGCTCAAATTGTTGCTATGTCAGCTCTCTTAACTACTACTATGCCTGCTATGAAAGATACAATTGAAGCTTTCCAAGAAGCTGGCTTGAGAGACAAAGTTAAGATTATTGTTGGTGGTGCTCCTATATCACAAGAGTTCGCTGATCAAATCGGTGCTGACGGATATGCTCCTGACGCTGCATCCGCTACCGATCTTGTTAAAAAATTAATTTCCGAAATGTAATTAAGTTTTAACAATTTACGTTTTTGTTCTTAAACATAAAGCTGCCTGCAATTGTAGGCAGCTTCTTGTCAGAATATAGGTATTTACATAGAACTAGATTTATTGCCGGGAGGAACTGCTATGCCTTTAGCTCTAGGAATAGATACAGGCGGAACATATACTGATGGCATTGTTATCGATTTAGAGCAACGCAAAATTTTTGCTAAAGCAAAGGCTTTAACAACCAGGCAAGATTTGGCAGTAGGTATCCGGAACTGTATTAATTCTTTGCAGATAGAACAAGAAACCATAAAAATGGTAGCGATTTCTACAACTTTGGCTACTAATTCCATCGTTGAGGGACATGGAGCCGAGGTAGGCTTGATTTTAATTGGCAGCGACCCTATTAAAAATTTACCTGTCAAAAATTTCGCCGTAATTCCTGGGGGACATGATACTAAAGGCAGGGAAATGAGCAGCCTTGATTTAACGATGGCTAAAAGTGCCATTGAGCGGTTTAAAGGCAAGGTAAGCGCTGTGGCTGTTTCAGGCTATTTCAGTGTACGCAATCCAGAGCATGAATTGCAAGTCCGGGAACTTATTCGAGATGTATTGAGTGTTCCTGTGGTTTGTGCCCATGAACTAACAACTGCCCTGGGCTTCCATGAACGTACCGTTACTGCTGCTTTAAACGCTTGCCTAATCTCAGTTATTGCTGAATTGCTTGAAGCTGTAGAAAAAGTACTTTTTGAGGCCGGTATCAAAGCCCCTGTCATGATTGTTAAAGGCGATGGTACCTTAATGAGCGAAAACATTGCTAGAGTAAGACCCATTGAAACGATTCTTTCTGGGCCGGCAGCTAGCATTATAGGTGCTACTTTTTTAACAGGTCAAAAAGATGCATTAGTATTAGACATGGGTGGTACCACGACAGATATTGCCATCTTACATTCTGGAGTGCCTCACATTAATCGAGAAGGTGCTTTGGTGGGCGGGTGGCTGACTAGGGTTAGGTCGGCTGAAATTAATACTTATGGCGTAGGCGGCGATAGTTATTTACAAATTACAAAAGACGGAAAAATTAAGGTTGGTCCTGAAAGGGTGCTGCCTTTAGCAGTCCTAGCGGCTGAATATCCTTATTTATTAGAACAATTACAAAAGCATCAAGGACGTAAAAGTGAATTGCTAACTGCTGAGCCTACGGATTGTTATCTTCTGCTTAAAGATACCGAGTTAGAAAATTTGACTTTCTTAGAAAAGGAAGTTCTTAAATACTTGCATAAGGGACCTGCATCTTTAATTACAATGGCCGGTGCCATAGGTGAGGATCCTAATTTGTTTAACTTAAAAAGGTTGGTTAATGCTGGCATAATAGCTAAAGCATCCCTGACTCCAACTGATATTTTACATGCTAGAGGTACATACTCAGAATGGAATGAAAAAGCGGCTATTGCTGGGTCCAAGCTTTTAGCTAAAAGGATGGGCAAATCCTTGGAGGAATTTTTAGACTTTGCTATGGAAAGTATCATTAACGAGTTATGCTTTACAATATTGCAGAGCGTAGCCAATTTTGAAGGAAATGCAATTTTGCTAAAAGAAAGCCAGGGGGCTGAGTATTTTTTGAATAAGTTTTTGCGGCCAAAAGCCCAAAAATTTGCCGAATGCCAGTATAAAATGAAATTACCAATTGTCGCCATAGGAGCACCAATTGGTGCATACTTACCTCAGGTATCGGAAAAATTAAATGCTGAGCTTATTATTCCTGAATCTGCTGAAGTTGCTAACGCCATAGGAGCGGCAGCTGGGCAGGTTATGGAAACAGTTAAGGTATTAATTAGGGAAGGCTTCGGTCAATATCTTCTTTTTGCTCCATGGGGACGAGAAAAATTTAAGAGTTTAGATGAAGCTAAAACCTATGCTTTAGACGCTGCCCAAAAATTTGCTTTGGATTTGGCGGAAAAAGCAGGTTCCAAGCAGACGGAAATTTTAGTTTCTCTAGAAGACATTTATGCTAATTCCAACGTTTGCTTTGAACAGCGAGTCTATATTGAAACTAAAATTGAAGTAAATGCTGTTGGAAGTCCTGGATGGAATGATTGACAAATCTAGTTAAGGCTGTAAAATGAATATATAATAATTAAGGAGGAATGTAACATGCCTATTATTGTAGGAGAATTAATTAATTCCAGTAGAAAAGCAATTAAACCTGCTGTAGAAGCCAGAGACAAAGCTTTCATTCAAGATTTAGCTCAAAAACAAGTTGATGCAGGTGCAGACTATGTTGATGTAAACTGTGGTACTATGGTTTTCAACGAAGAAGAAACAATGCAATGGTTAGTTGAAACTATTCAAGAAAAAGTTCAAGCTCCATTATGTATTGACAGCCCCAACCCTAAAGCTTTAGAAGTTGGTTTGTCTCTGTGCAAATATGGACAGCCTATGATTAACTCTATCTCTGATGAAAAAGAAAGATACGACGCAGTTCTTCCTTTAGTTTTAAAATATAAAGCAAAAATCGCCGGCCTGTTAATGGATGACGAAATTGGTATGCCTGATACAGCTGAGCAACGTGTTACGATTGCTAGAAGTTTAATTAAAAAATTAACTGATGCTGGTGTACCTGAAGACGATATTTACTTAGATCCATTAGTAAAACCTATTAG
Source organism: Bacillota bacterium LX-D (assembly GCA_031628995.1). Lineage (NCBI taxonomy): Bacteria > Bacillati > Bacillota > Bacillota bacterium LX-D. The sequence continues at coordinate 56,604 of JAVLUO010000006.1, forward strand.
CGCTGTTACTAATGCAGGTATGGAAGTATTAGATGCTATTTATCAAATTAGAAAAGAGTTCCCAAAAGTTCATGGTATCTGCGGTTTAAGTAATATCTCTTACGGTCTGCCTAACAGAGCGAAATTAAACCAAGCATTCATGGTTCAAACCATGGCAAGAGGCATGGATGGCTACATCTTAGATCCACTGGATAAAGCTATGATGGGCTACTATTATGCTTCTATCGCATTACTTGGACAAGACGAGTACTGCATGGGCTACTTAAAAGCTCACCGTAATGGACTTTACGACTAAAATTAACTCTATTTTAAAGCAAAACCCCCAGGCTAAAACTCGGGGGTTTTTAGTTTGTCCGGCATGTTTGCTGAGCCGATGAACTGAAAGAACCCTATCGCCTAACCGGCAGGAAGATAACTCGTAAGCAAGGGCGTCACTGGTAACTGTGGGGTCTGAAGGAAGCCGAAGGGGGAACTTGGAACATAGTGCAAGCAAACCGAGGTTGGCTAGTCAGGGGGTAACTTTACTCGATTTTTTGACGTACAAGTTTAACTTGTTGACTTGTAAAATGCTCTGCTATCTTATAAAATAATATGTGAAATAGTAAAAATAGTGATATATAAGACAAAAAAATCCGTAGGAGATTAAATGGGTAATGGTGAAGTATATACACAGTTCAAACACATAGTTCAAACCGTTTCAAAAAACCGTTTTTCATCTTTTAAAAATGTCCAAGGGGTGAAAGGAGGCAGAATAAACCGGAAATTTGGCAATATTCTGAAAAAAGGATTAAATTATAAGGAGGAATATATAATGGGCAAACAAGTTTTCAATGAGGTAGCTTATAACAGTTTAGATGAATTTATTTATGGTAAAGCAAAAAAACCTGTTACAACCAAAAGCGGTATGGTAATCGGTGGAGGAACTGTTTATCCAGAAATTAACTTTACTCTTCCTACAATGCCTATAAATGAAAGTACATTACCTCAAGCTTACAAACACTATGATGAAATGATTAAAGGCATCTGTGAAAAAGCTCACGAACTAGATGCACCTGGTATCGTAGCTGAAATTGAACTTCTTCCGAACTTCACGTTTAATCCTAAATGGGGTATTGAAGTAAATAAAATCGTTAAAAATGTAATGTTAGAATACCAAGAAAAATATGGTTTAAAAACTGCTGTAAGAATTACCCCTGTTGATATAAGAGAAGGCAGAGACTTAGTCCATATGTATCATGGCAAACATTGGGATGCAGTTATGGAAACATTCCAAGGCTGTGCTGAAGACGGAGCTGACTTATTAGCTATCGAGTCAATCGGTGGTAAACACCTCCATGACGATGCTTCCATGATGTGCGACCTGCCTAAAGCATTATTCTCATTAGGCGTTGTTGGTGTTAAAGATATGGAAATTCTCTGGACAAATATAGTTAAGATAGCTGAAGAAACTGGCCAAATTGCTGCTGGTGATACAGCTTGCGGTTTCGGTAACACATCAATGGTACTTGCAAACAGAAACATGATTCCTAAAGTTTTTTCAGCCGTTGATAGAGTTATGTGCGCTGTTCGTACTTTGGTAGCAGTTGAAGTTGGCGCTAAAGGACCTGACAAAGACTGCGGTTACGAAGGTGTTTATATTAAAGCAATTACTGGTACACCAATCTCCATGGAAGGAAGAACCAGTGCTTGCGCTCACTCCAGTACTGTAGGAAACATCGTTGGCGGTATGTGCGACCTGTGGAGTAATGAATCAGTAGCTAATACTCGTCTCTTAGGCGGCATGGCTCCGACAGTTTATACAGAACAACTTATTTACGACTGCAGATTGTTTAATACAGCTTCAGAACTCGGAAAAGCAATTGAATTAAGAGATATTTTTGTTGAGTCCGATAGCAAATATGATCCACATGCTTACATTATGAATCCTAAAGTAGTACTTGACTTAAGTAAACAAATTGTTAAAGGTAAAACTGCATTTGAAAGAACAAAAATTGCAGCAGCTGCTACAATAGATGTATTACGTAAAGGATATAAAGCTGGTGAATTATTACTTGCAGATCGTGAAGTTAAATACTTAGACGTTTTAGAAAAACAATTAGCTGGTGTTCCTGATGACGAAGAAAAATTCACTGAGACTATGATTAAAAATAATACCACAGCAGCTTTTGATCCTGCACAATATGATATGTAAGTTCGAAAAGTATCCTAAATTAAATTAGTTTGAAGTATGTTATAATTTACTCAATTAAAATTTAAGTAAAGATGAGAGCAGACCCAGGCGGAGGTGCGAAGATGGACCGGAAATTAGAAACCCCTTGGTTGGGGAAATCAGTTGAAAAAACTGTTTTAGAGAAGTTGTTATGCTCCTTTTCTAAATTAACCGGTCTAAAGGCTTTGTTAGTAGACTCTGAAGGCAATACTCTTGTATCTACCGAACACGAGGTTACGGACTGTGCTTTCTGCCAGATTATTAAATCTGACAGGCTAGGTAGGGAAAAATGCAAGAGGTCTTATGCCCGAGCTGGCAGAGAAGCAACGAAATATGGTGAACCGTACATATTTCGTTGCCATGCCGGTTTGATTGCCTGGGCTGCTCCTATTTTACTAGAAGAATATGCCGGCGCTATTATTTGTGGGCAAGTGCTCATGTGGGACCCGGAAGATTACTTTTTAGATGAAATACAAGAAATGGTTAAAGGGTTAAATGTTGATTTGCATGCCGTAAAAAAAGCGGCAGTTACACTTGATGTTATGCCTAGCGATAAAGTGCAAGCCGCATCGGACTTATTATTTGTTGTGGCTAACCAAATAATGCATAGAGGTGTGGAAGCACTGGAACAGCGTAAGAAAATTGCTTCTCACCAAGCGATTCTAGGGGAAACTATTCAGGATAAGAAAAAGCTATTGTCTGTAACACATAAACTGCCTGTGCCAATTAAGCGACTGGAAAAGTATTCGTTGAATAACGAATACGAGCTTATGGCTAAGGTTAGAAATGCTGAAAGAAAAGCAGCTGAGGAACTTTTAGATAGTTTGCTGGTTAATATCATCGAAAAAAATTTTGGTCAAATAGATTCTGTTAAAGCTAGAGTTATGGAAATTTTAGTCATGATTTCAAGAGCCGCCGTAGATGGCGGAATAAGCTTCGATGAAGTTGAACGATTGAATTGTGAAATATATGAGCAGTTGTACAAAAAAGAAAATACTGAAGAAATTTGTTTTTGGACTAAAAGTGTATTGAATACTTTAATAGATAACGTTGAAAAATCCCGAGGCTTCAAAAGCTATAAGGTTGTGCAGAAAGCTGCTGAATATATCAGAAATAATTTTCATACTAAAATGACCCTTAATTCAGTTGCTGAAGCAATTCATTTAAGTCCTTGCTACCTTAGCAGAATTTTCAAACAAACTTATGGCTGTACATTAATGGAGTATCTTACACACATTAGACTTGAAAATGCTAAATTAATGTTGCGCAGCTCGGATTATAATATAATGCAGATTGCTTTGCAAAATGGCTTTGAAGATGCTAGCTATTTTGCCAGAGTTTTTAAAAAAATGGAAGGCATTTCTCCGAGCCAATATAAACAGAAAGCACAGTAACATGAGGGAAGTGCAAAGCAGATGAAAGAAGACTTAAGGGATATAATTGAGGCTCTGGAGAAAGGTCAGGCAAATAAAGTTAAAATGCTGACTGAATTTGCTCTTGAAAATGGTCTTAAGCCGAGCCAAATATTAGATCACGCCCTGTTGCTGGGGATGCATGCCGTCAGTGAAAAGTTTCGCAATAATAAAATTTATATTTCTGATATAATTATTATATCTCGTGCTATGCATGCGGGGCTACACGTTTTAAGGCCTTACCTTTCTGACGCTAGACATTCCTACCGGGGCAAAGTAGTGATTGGCACTGTGGCCGGAGATTTACACGATATAGGTAAAAATATTATCATAATGATGCTGCAGAGCATGGGTTTAGATGTAATAGATTTAGGCGTTGATGTTTATCCTGAGGATTTTGCCAATGCTATGATTGAGCATCGACCTGATATGCTGGCTATGTCTGCAATGCTAACAACTACTTTAAATGAGGTGGCAGTAACCATTAAGGAACTGGAAAAAAGGAAACTAAGAAGCAATGTTAAGATTATTATTGGCGGAGGGCCTGTTACTGAAAATTTTAGAGTAGCTGTTGGTGCTGACGCTTTTGCTTATGACGCATCTGAAGTTCTTGATGTGGTTTCCGACTTATTGTCGTAATATTTGCGAAACTTATTTGCCTTAAGGATTAAATAAATTGAAATTGCTATTTCTTTATCAACAAATTTTGCCTGAGCTAAAAAGTTTACGGCCAAAGAAGATAGAAGTATAATGTAAATAGGTTTAAATGTTAGGTAATTTAAGGCAAAGGGGTCTTAGATATGAAAAATTACAAGCTAAGGGTTCTACCGGCTGATGTAGAGTTATCGGTGCCTGAAGGGTATACTATAATGAAAGCCTTAATTGAAGCTGGAATTTACGTTGAAGGGACTTGTGGAGGACGCGGTACCTGTGGGAAATGTAAAGTTGATGTTATGGACGTACCCTATCAAGAGTTTGATCTGGAAAAAGCTGAGCAAATCCCTAAACAAGCAAAATTATCTTGCCGCTACGAAGTTAAAAATGATTTAGTTATTACTGTTCCTAAGGCTGCAATAGATGATGCACGTAAAAGTTTGTTGCAAAAGAAACACTATGGCGATGTACGGAACAACCGTGTACAAAAAATATTTATGCAGATGCCAAAGCCCAATTTGGAAGATCCATGCTCAGATCAGGAACGATTAAGCAAAATTCTGGAAGACAATATAATTCCTCCAAAGACTTTAGCTGTTATGCATCAAATGGCAGAAGTGCCGAAAAAGAGCAAGTATGAAATTACATTGGTAACTCGATACGGTCAAATCATAGCAATAGAGCCCGGTGATACAAGCAAAGAGCTATATGGAATAGCCTTCGATATTGGTACAACCACATTAGTTGGCTCTTTAATTAATCTTTTAACAGGTGAAATCTTGGCTACCCATTCGGAAGCCAATCCCCAAAGGGTATTTGGAGCAGACGTTATTGCTCGGATATCTTATGCTGAAACTGAAGCTACAGGCCTAAAGACCTTACAAGGCAAAGTAATTGCTGCCTTAAATGGTATTATTGATAAGCTCACCTCGGATGCTGGCGTTCCTAAAGAAAAAATTTATGAGACCACAGTTGTAGGAAATTCAACAATGACTCACTTGTTACTAGGGATTAATCCTTCTTCTTTGGCTCATGCCCCATATCTTCCCGTTTTTAAAGAAGTAGAAGATATTCCGGCACAAGAGCTGGGATTGGAAATTAATAAGGCTGGTTACTGTATTGTAGTACCTAACATTGCTGGTTTTGTAGGTGCAGATACAGTTGGAGTTATTCTGTCTACAGGGATAGACAAGGGGGATAAGATTAGGCTGGCAATTGATATTGGCACAAATGGCGAACTTGTATTAGGTTCTCAGGAAAAAGGGCTGGTTTCATGCTCTACAGCAGCAGGCCCTGCCTTTGAAGGTGCACAAATTCGTTTTGGAATGAGGGCTGCACCTGGTGCTATTGAAAGAGTAGATATAGAAAACGATGTAGTTGTTCAGACTATTAATGGGCTTCCGGCAATAGGTATCTGCGGATCCGGCTTGATTGATGTTGTGGCCGAAATGGTCAAAACAGGGGTTATAGATGCCGGCGGCCGTATTGCAGACCCAGCAGGAGCAACTAATTTACCTCCTAAATTAAGAGAGCGGCTGGTAAAAGGCTCCAACGGTTTTGATTTTATTTTGGTTTATAAAGAGGATACAGGTTTAGACGAGGATCTGTTAATTACCCAAAGGGATATTAGGGAGTTGCAGCTAGCTAAAGGAGCAATTTTTGCTGGCATTGAGATTTTAAGGCAGGAATTGGGTGTAGACGAAGGCGAAATTGAAGAGGTGCTTTTGGCAGGGGCCTTTGGAACGTATATTCGAAAGGAAAGTGCCTGGAGAATTGGTTTAGTGCCAAATATGCCACTTGAAAAAGTTAAAGCAGTTGGAAATGCTGCCGGCTTAGGATCTCAGCTAGTATTAGTATCTGAGGAAGAACGTAAGGCAGCAAGGAAGATTGCAGAAAATGTTCGCTACATTGAACTTGCTGCACGTTTAGATTTCCAAGATCTTTTTGTTCAAGCACTTCGTTTCCCGCAATACTAAGTTCCAAGAAAAATAGACAGGCAATTTGGCATAACAACATGAATGTCAAATTGCCTTTTTTCAACAAAAATTAACAATATTTTTAAAAATAGCAGGAATTTAAAATATTTAATCTAAATAATAAATATGACTATATTACAATAAATCTACTAATCAGTATTTATGGCATAATTAACAAATACCTACTAATGTAAAAATATAATATTTATAGTACAATACAGAAGGAAACATTTGCATTATAGGATTGAGGTGATTCCATGGAAGAGCAAATTGTTAATGAAAGTCAGTTAGAATTTTTGGAGGTAGCAGAAATAAAAGTTTTACAACAGATTTTGCGTTCTTTTTCCAAAGCAACTGGCTTACGAGCTTTTATTGTAGATGCTCAAGGTGAAATACTAGTTACTTCAGAGGGGCAGGACAAATATTGTGATTTTTGCAAACTAGTTAGGGCCAGTTCGTGTGGAATATCTAAATGCAAACGTTCCTACGCTCGCGCCGGCTTTGAAGCTAGTAAATATGGACAACCATATATATTCCGTTGCCATGCTGGATTAATTGAATGGGCTGCACCCATTTTAATTGAAGACAAATATATTGGAGCTATTATCTGTGGACAAGTTTTAATGTGGGAACCTGAAGACTTTTTCTGGGAAGAAATTGAAGATATGACCAGAGGTTTGGATTTAGATGTTAGTACTTTAATTGAATCTGCTAAAAAACTTGAGGTATTGTCTGGAGAAAAAATTCAAGCTGCAGCAGATTTGCTGTTTGTAGTGGCCAATCATGTTATGCAGACAGGTTTAATTACCTTACGTCAGAGGGAAGCTATTAGTGAGCAGCAAGCTAAACTAAATGAAGAAATTCAAGCTAGGAAAAATTTAGAAGAAGCATTAAAGAAAATTGACAGCTTATCTGTACGGGGTTATTCCTTAGAAAAAGAACAGGAGTTAATTTGTTTAGTTCGTAAAGGAGATAAAGCAGGGGTAGATAAACTTCTTAATAAAATTTTAGCAGAAATACTCCAACGTTTTTCCGGAGATGAAAATGGAATTAAAGCAAGAACGTTAGAGTTAATGGTTATCTTATCTAGGGCAGCCATTGAGGGTGGTGCTATGTTAAAAACGGTATTAGCCCTGAATTCTGAATATGTTAAACAATTTTCAGAGCTAAAAAGTTCCGAAGATATTTTCCAATGGATTGATAAGGCAATTTTGAGTTTTGTGGCCGCTGTAGAAGAAGGCAAAGACGTTCGTAATCTTCAGGTAGTACAAAGAGCTGGAGACTATATGCGCAACAACTACAGTAAAAAAATTGCTGTAGAAGATGTAGCTCAAGCAGTATATTTAAGCCCTTGCCATTTAAGTAAAATATTTAAACAAGAACTGGGTTGCACAATTATGGAATTTTTGACTAAAATCCGCATAGAAGAAGCCAAGAAATTATTACGCAACCCTCAATATAATGTAATACAAGTTGCAGATGAACTAGGCTTTAAGGATCCCGGTTATTTTACGAAAGTGTTTAAACGCAGTGAAGGTATAACACCTAGCCAATACAGAGAAAAAGCACTGTAAGAGGTGAAACTTGTGAATGAGATGGAGCAAATTGCCAATGGGGTGGTAGAAGGAAATGCCACATTGGTAAAAACACTTGCTGAAAAACTATTAGCTATCGGAGAAGCACCGGAAAAAATATTGCATGATGGTTTAGTTGCAGGAATGAATATAGTCAGTGAGAAATTTAGAGATGAAAAATTTTATGTACCTGATGTTTTAATAGCATCCAGAGCGGCTCATGCGGGAATGAGAGTTTTAAAGCCATACTTACGTCACGAAAGTGCGAACAACGGGAAAGTAGTCATTGGCACCGTAGCCGGCGATTTACACGATATTGGCAAAAATATGGTGGTTATGCTTTTAAGATCTCAAGGCTATAAAGTAATTGATTTAGGTATTGATGTTCATCCTGAAGAATTTGTGGAAGCTGTAGAAAATTATGAACCTCAGGTACTAGGTATGTCAGCTTTATTGACAACTACTATGCCAACTATGCTGGAAACTATTAAACTACTAGAAAAAACAGGTTTACGTAAAAAGGTAAAAGTAGTAATCGGCGGCGGACCTGTTACCCGAGATTTTCAGGAAGCAATAAATGCCGATGGTTATGGCGTGGATGCATGGTCGGCAGTAGAAACAGTAACTAAATGTGTTAAGAGTTTAAGCGAAAAACAAAAATAATTGCGTGGTGGAATTAGTGAAAATTATAGGAATATTGCTGGCAGGATACTTACTAGGCTCTATTCCTTTTGCTTTAGTAGCTGGGAAAATAGTTAGCGGCAAAGATATACGTAATTTCGGCAGTGGAAATCTAGGTGGAACTAATGCAATTCGAGTCCTAGGTTGGCAAGCAGGATTAGCTGTAATTGCAGCAGATATTTTTAAAGGAGCATTGGCAACTTATTTGGGATTACTTTTAGGAAATGAGGTAACGGGGATGGTTGCAGGTATAGCTGCGGCTTTAGGTCACTGCTACCCAGCCTTTGCAGGTTTTCGTGGCGGTAAAGGAGTAGCGACTGGCACAGGGGTTTTCCTCGTTTTAGCTCCTAAGGCAGTTTTCTTTGGAGCTATAGTATTTGCCATTACACTGCTTATTTTTAGGTATGTATCCCTTTCATCGATGACAGCAGCTTTAACTGTTGCCAGCCTAGCCTGGGCAGAAGGAATGCACCCCATAATTATAATAGCATCTTGGCTTTTAGTGGCTTTTGTTATTTCTCGGCATCATTCTAATATTCGGCGCTTATTTAGCGGTAAAGAAAATAAAATCAGGTAATTTTATATTATTAGACAGTTTAAGATTAATAAAAGCAGTTTGGCTCATGAAGCTGAACTGTTTTTTTGTTTTTTAGCCAATGGACTGGCACAAACCTAGGGTTTTTTTCGTATATAGGGTAGTAAGGATAAAATTATCAGGAAATACTGAAGGGCAAAGGTGGATAGTTTAAAAATGCAGCAACTTCTTATCTTAAGCAATAATCCTTTGGTTTGGGAATACTATCCCTCAACCCAGAAAATAGAAGCTTCTGCAGTTAACGTTTTAGCTACAGCCAGAGATATGGTTATTCAGGGCTATTTACTTGTTAATCATCCCTTGTCCGGCAATTTACAACCAAACCAAATGCCCTATAAATCAATAGTTTTAAAAAAAGCTATTGGCTCTAATCCAACGCCACCTAAAATTGATATATTTTCTCTAGCGTTAATCGAAAAAGCATTAGAGCTATATAGAAAAAATACTTTAAAAGAAGATGATTTGGAACAGGCGTTTTTACAGGCTTTCCAGTTTATGGATTTGGAACTATTAAAAACAGCAATAGTAGATTTTACGAGCTGATTCTTGAAAGAGGGTGATTGCTTGCGCCTAGAAATAGGTGAAATCCAAATTAAAGATGTCCAATATGGTTCTCAAACGGAAATACGTGCAAATATACTGTATCTTAACCAAGAGGAATTGTGCCGAATAGTCGCAGATGATGATCGAATAAGCTATGTAAAAGTATTTATAGCAAAACCGGGAGCATCTGTGCGAATTATACCTGTTAAAGATGTTTTGGAGCCACGTGTTAAAGTTAGGGATTCAGGAGGCATTTTCCCGGGATTTTGCCATAAAGTAGATATGGTAGGAGAGGGAAGAACTCACGTCTTAAAAGGTACAGCAGTTGTTACAACGGGAAAAATAGTCGGCTTTCAAGAAGGCATCATCGATATGTCTGGAACAGGTGCCAAGTATACACCTTTTTCTCAAACTTTAAACGTTGTTTTACAGGTTCAGCCTAAAGAAAATTTAGCCCAACATGAACAAGAGGAAGTCATCCGCTTGGCAGGATTTAAAGCTGCTTGCTATTTAGGCGAAGCAGGAAAAAACATTCAACCAGATGAAATTAAGACTTTGGAAACAAAGCCGCTCTTAGAGCAAATTCAGCAATACCCCAATTTGCCAAAAGTCCTTTACGTGTATATGCTTCAATCTCAGGGATTGCTTCATGATACCTATGTCTACGGTGTTGACGCCAAAAAAATAATTCCAACCTATTTATATCCAACAGAAGTTTTAGATGGGGCTATAGTAAGCGGCAACTGTGTTTCAGCTTGCGATAAGAATCCCACATACATGCATCAAAATAACCCAGTTATCTTGGATTTGTACAATCAGCATGGAAAGACCCTTAATTTCCTCGGCTGTATTATTACAAATGAGAATGTAACCCTGGCAGATAAAGAACGCTCTGCGCAAATGACAGCTAAGCTAGTTGAATTGCTAGGAGCTGATGGTGTAATTATCTCCAAAGAAGGTTTTGGTAACCCAGATGCGGACTTAATCTTAAATTGTCAGTTCCTCGAAAAAAAAGGAATTAAAACTGTGCTCTTAACAGATGAATATGCCGGACGTGATGGGGCTTCCCAATCCTTAGCTGATTCAACACCCCTTGGAAATGCAGTTATTTCAACTGGCAATGCTAACCAAATAATTAAACTGCCTAAGCTGGATTTAGTTATTGGATATCCAGAAGTTGCCGAACAAATTGCAGGGGGCTTTAAAGGAAGCATTGCAGCAAATGAAAGTATAACTGCCGAGATTCAACTGATTACCGGAGCAACCAATGAACTGGGTTTTGGTTATTTACAGGCAGTAGATGCATAATAAGAATAAAGTGATTTTGCAGAAGGGAGATTCAAATGCTAAAAGGCAAAAAAGCGATAGTTTTGGGAGAACGGGACGGTATTCCCGGGCCAGCCATTGAAGAATGCCTAAAATCGGCTGGAGCAGAAATTGTCTTTTCAACTACGGAGTGTTTTGTTTGAACAGCTGCTGGAGCAATGGATCTGGAAAACCAAGCTAGAATTAAAGAACTAGCAGGTAAGTATAGTCGGGAGGATCTAATTATTGTCTTAGGCAATGCGGGAGCAGATTCTTCGGCACTTGCTGCCGAAACTGTTACCCAAGGAGATCCTTCTTTTGCAGGTCCATTAGCTGGAGTCTCGTTGGGACTCAAAGTTTATCATATTTTTGAATTAAAAGATAACATTGACCCCCAAATTTATGAAAATCAGGTAGGCATGATGGAAATGGTACTTGAAGTAGATTCTATTAAACAGTCTGTAGCCAAATACAGATAGGAGCGGATACGAGTATTTTGGACGATTTAAAGGGGGAAAGGCTGTGGTTTTTTTAAAAATTGTCCATTATCTTAATCAGTTTTTTGCTGGTATTGGGGGAGAGGAAAAAGCAAACATAGAGCCACAATCCCGCCCTGGGGCTGTTGGTCCTGGCCTGGCCTTAAAACAAGCGCTAGGTACTAATGCTGAAATTGTAGGTACGGTTATCTGCGGAGACAGCTATTTTAATGAAAATATAGCTGCAGCTAGTTCCCAAATTACAGCTTTAATCCAAAATTTTCAGCCTGATCTAGTTATTGCCGGTCCGGCTTTTAATGCGGGCCGCTATGGTATTGCCTGCGGTGCTGTAGCTAAGGCTGTTAGCGAAGTATTAGGCATACCTGTTCTTACAGGCATGTACCCAGAAAACCCTGGAGTGGAAATGTATAAACAATATGCCTATATTATTCCTACAGCTAATTCAGCAGCAGGAATGAGAGATGCTGCTCGGTCCATAGCAAGGCTAGCTATAAAGGTTGGCCGAGGAGAGGAACTTGGTACACCTGAGGAAGAAGGCTACCTGCCTAGGGGCTTACGTAAAAATATTTTTGCTGCCCAAAGGGGTTCTACCCGAGCTGTAAAGATGCTTCTCAAAAAGCTAAGGGGAGAAGAATTTGCTACAGAATATCAAATGCCTGTTTTTGATAAAGTATCACCCGCGCCTCCAATAAGGAATTTGAAGGAATCTAAAATTGCCTTAGTTTCTTCTGGAGGGCCTGTGCCTAAAGGAAACCCGGACAGGATTGAATCCTCAAGTGCTTCAAAATACGGCAAATACAGTCTTAAAGAGATAATGGATCTCAATCCCGAAAATGGAGAAACAGCTCACGGTGGTTATGATCCCGTTTATGCCAATGAGGATTTAGATCGGGTGCTGCCCATAGATGTATTAAAAGAGTTGGAATTACAAGGGGAAATAGGTTCTTTGCATGACTACTGGTATGCTACTGTTGGCAATGGTACATCTGTAGCAAATGCTAAAAAATTTGCCCAAGCAATAGCTCAAGATTTGCTTGCTGCTAATGTAGATGGTGTACTACTGACTTCCACCTGAGGAACATGTACACGTTGCGGTGCAACAATGGTCAAAGAAATTGAGCGGACTGGATTGCCGGTTGTGCATTTATGTACAATAGTACCTATTTCCTTAACTGTAGGGGCCAACCGAATTGTACCTACAGTAGCTATACCCCATCCCTTAGGAAATCCTGCTCTAGGCCGGGAAGAAGAAAAAGAGTTAAGAAGGAAATTGGTTAGAAAAGCGTTACAAGCTTTGACTAAAGAAGTTACCCAGCAAACAGTCTTTTAAAAGAGGTGAACCTCACAAGATGTTATATCCTGTGCTGAAAGGGGCAAGTTATACTCTGGTCCATGCTCCCAATCTAATGCTGCACCAAGGCACCAGTCTTTCCGTAGAAAGGCAAAATAACCCTAGTTCTGAATTACTTGAAAAGCTTCCAGAAAAGCTACGCAGTTTTTCAGAGGCAGTTCAATATAGCCCTAATCAAGTTTACATTGGAAACCTCACTCCAGATGAGTTGGCTCAAATTCCTCGTCCCTGGCATCAAAATCTTTGGCCCCAGGCTCAACCTAGGGGTAAATATGGAGAAATTATGCCGGAAGATGAATTCCTCGGATTGCTCCAGGCCGTAGATGTATTTGACTTGGTACTCTTGGAAAGAGTATTTCAAGAACAAGTTAAGGCTAAACTTATTCAGCACCCTATTTTGAAAGGGCTTCCTGCTTTAGTACGTTTGAACAAAAATACTAGAAGTGCAGAAGAAATTGCTCGGCTTGTGGCCAAAGGCTCTGGAGAACCACTGTACATGGGTACAGAAATAGTAGGCTGCGTAAAGAAGGCCCACGACTTTGATCCGGCTTTAACCCAACATGTAATGTTGGAAAATTTAGTTAACAAAGCGACTGGGGTGCTTGCTTTACAATCATTGCTAGTGTTTCAACAGATAAATGCAGAAGAAATAGACTATATTATTGAATGTTCGGAAGAAGCCTGTGGCGATATGAACCAAAGGGGAGGAGGAAATTTTGCTAAAGCTATTGGGGAAATTTGTGGCTGTGTAAAGGCCACTGGTTCTGATACCCGCAGCTTTTGTGCTAGTCCAGCCCACGCTGTAATAGAAGGAGCAGCCTTGGTTCAATCAGGAATTTACCATAATGTAGTCATTGTTGCGGGGGGAAGTTCGGCTAAGTTGGGAATGAATACTAAAGAACTGTTTAAGAAAGGGCTCCCTCCTTTGGAGGATATGTTAGGCTCCTTTGCCCTTCTGCTGGCCCCTAACGATGGAATTAGTCCGGTTATTCGTACAGATGCAGTTGGATATCACTCTATTGGTGCAGGTGGTTCTCCTCAGGCTGTAGTACAGGCAATTGTTGTAGACCCTCTCAACAAGGCAGGCTTAAAAATTAGGGACATTGACCGCTTTGCTCCCGAATTGCAAAATGTTGAAGTAACGGAAGCAGCTGGAGCAGGAGATGTAGCCCAGGCCAATTATAAAATGATTGCAGCTTTAGGGGTGAAAAAAGGTGAATTTCAAAAGGAGAAGCTGGAGCAAATAGTAAGGAAAATAAGTATCCCTGGCTATGCTCCTACCCAAGGGCATATACCTTCTGGAATACCTTATATGGGACAGGCAAGAGACCAAATTTTGGCTGGGCAGATACAAAGAGTCATGATTATTGGCAAAGGCAGTTTGTTTTTAGGCCGCTTAACTAACCTTTTTGATGGTATTTCTTTTATTCTTGAACAAAATACTGGCCTCCAACAAAACATCGTTCCACAGACGAAGGACAAAATAAAAATTGGTGTAACTATTCTGGGCAGCGAACTAGGCCCTTGGGAAGTCCTTCATGGAGCTAATATGGCCCAAAAAGCTAATCCGGATTTAGAAGTTACAGTAATTGGCAGCGGAGTAGATACAGATTTGCCCCTTGTGGAGGCTTTTAATGGGGAAGAAGCTCACCTAGCTATGGAAAGAATGTTATCAACAGGTACTTTACAGGCAGCAGTAACTATGCACTATAGCTTTCCTATAGGAGTTGCTACAGTTGGCCGAGTAATAACACCTGCCCAAGGCAAAGAAATGTTTATTGCTGCTACTACAGGAATTTCGGATGTACAGAGGGTCCCTGCTATGGTGAAGAATGCTCTTTATGGGATAGCTGTAGCTAAAGCCTATGGAATTGAACATCCCAAAGTAGGCATTTTAAATATTGAAGGCGCCCAAAGTACAGGGCGAATCTTAAAAAAGTTAGCACAAAATGGTTATCCTATTCATTTTGTAGAGTCCATTAGAAGAGATGGGGGATTTATTCTCCGGGGCAATGACATTTTATTGGGGCTACCAGATGTTCTTGTAGTAGATAGTCTGACCGGAAATGTTCTCGTAAAAATGTTTTCCGCCTACACCAGTGGTGGTAACTATGAAGGTCTTGGCTTTGGTAACGGGCCCGCAGTAGGGGAAAATTATCAGAATTTAATTGGCATAATTTCTCGGGCTTCGGGGAAAACAGTTACGGCCGGCGCTATTCAATTTATGGGTCGGATGGTTCAGGGCGGTTTAAGGGCAAAAGTAGGGACCGAGTTCCAGCTAGCCCGCCAAGCCGGGCTGGATATACTTTTAGAAACAGCCCAAGCTCAAAACAATAGCTTTACTTCAAAGAAGCAGCCCAATTCTTTAGTTTCCCCAGGGTCCAAACCCGTTAGCTCAGAAATTTTAGGTGTTGATATTCTGCAGCTAGAGGATGCAGTTTATTTGCTTTGGCAAAACAATCTTTACGCTGAAAGCGGGATGGGCTGTACGGGACCGGTAGTCTTAGTAGCTGAAGAAGATAAGGAGAGGGCCCAAGAAATATTACGAAGAGAAAAGTTTATAGAGTAAATTAAAGTATTCTTGTTTGGTGTAAAATCATGATTTTATGGAAAAATATATATTTAATTCCTTTAATATCTTCCCAAAAGGCTGCTTATTATGTACAATAGGTTTACATTAAAGGGACAACAAAATATGGATTATGTTAAAAAAAGTGAGGTAGATAAAATGACAAAGTGGAAATGTACTGTTTGCGGCTATGTTTATGATCCGGCAGTAGGAGATCCTGATAACGGGATTGCACCTAATACAGCTTTTGAAGATCTGCCGGAAGATTGGGTTTGCCCAGACTGTGGCGTAGGTAAAGACTTATTTGAAAAAGTAGACTAAATAAGTAGCCAAAATGGGGAGTGGTGATAACTACTCTCCATTTTATTTGGAAATTAAATATAACATAAGAGAGGTCAAGATGAAAAGAGTTTTTATCCTAGGAGCAGGGGCCTCTAAAGCAGGAGGCATTCCAGCTTTAAAAGATATATTAAGTTGTTTAATGCAGCAGCCTAAAATAGCTGAATTTATTACAAAAATATTTAAGGCAGATTTACACACAACTCAGGAATTCCTTCCGGGGGTCGATGACCTTTATTCCCTAATTGACTTTGCTCTTTACCATGATCACCACTTAGGAGATTTTACTCAGGATGATTTGCGAGAATTACGCAGGGAACTAAACTTGAGTATTTGTCGGCTTTTTAGCCAAGATTCACACAAGGTTAACACTTCCGGAGCCTATGAGGTTTACCGCAAATTTGCTGAGGATTTAGTCTACGAAGAAGATGCGGTTCTAACTCTAAATTGGGATACTGCTTTAGATAAAGTACTTTCTAAAGAACTGGGCTGGCAGCTTAATTATGGAATCGAGAAGAAAGAAGAGAACAGTTTTCCCTTGCTAAAACTCCATGGCTCCATTAACTGGTTGTGGTGCGAAAACTGCTCGCAATTTTCCATTAAAGATGACTCTTGCCAACAAGAAAAGATGGCCTGCCCCACTTGTCAAAAAACGAATCTTAGCCCTCTAATCGTAGGGCCTACTGTTTTACCGCGTCACAAAGATACCCCCTTAGAAAATGGGTGGATGACTGCCATGCGTTACTTAATTTCGGCAGAGCGAATCTATTTTATTGGACTTTCTTTAGATGCTATTGACTTAGCTTTATTTGAACTTGTGAAAAGAGGAACTATGCTTAACTCCCATAACCCCCAAATTTTTGTCATTGGACACGGCTTGGAAAATGAAGAGTTTAGCTCTGGGGTGGACCAATTCTTTGCACGGAATCAAACAGTTCAACGCTACATTCAGCTTTTTGGCCCCCAAACTGCTTTTTACATGTATGGATTTGCTGGACCCATTCCTCAAGATGAAGAGTATGTACAACCTTACAGCCATTAGGCTGTTTTTTTTTACTAAATACGTTATAATTAAAGCAATAAATTATTTTGGACAATCTAAGGAGGCTATAATGCTAAAGTTTTTGCGGGAATTGCTTAAAGGCTCAGATAAAGATCAAAATACACAAAAAGCTGGTCAAACAGAGGAACAGCAAAATTATAAAATTATTGAAGACGGGGAACGGAAGGTCATTAAGCCCGGTTTATCACTACCAAAGGAAATGCGAGTTAAAACCAGCGGTTTAGCTAAGCAATATATGGAAGAAGATCTAGAGGCACTTCCACCTGTAAAGGAAGGAGATATTAATATTTCCGGTGTTTATGCTTATAAAAACGCTGGAAAATTAGAGGTTAGCTTTTATCTGCAAAACGGTTTAAACCGTCCCGTTGCTTTTGAAAAAGTACCTTTAATGCTTATAGACTCCCAAAAAAAAGTCTTAGCCAGGCAAGTTTTTGATTTAAGCAGTGTAGGTGCCATCGATCCTTTTGGGGCAAGACCATGTAAAGTTTTTTTTGCAGAAGAAAACATCTTAGTTCAGGAAATTCCTAAAGATGATTGGCGGCTAGTCTTTGAATTAAACCCAAGAAAAGTTCAGCCAGAACTAAAGGTGGAATTAACTACTTGGCCGGAGGATTATACTGAGGAACAGGTTCTGCAAGTAAAACAGTTTTTGGCTCAGTTGCCTCCAATCAAAGCTGGCGAATTGAATTTTACTCCTTACCAATGCCAATTTAATGCTCAAGGGGATTTAATAGCTTCAGTATTGCTTAGAAATGGGGCAGCAAAAGAGGTTAGACTAGAGGGCATACCCCTCTTAATAAAAGATGCTGAGCAAAAAACAACGGCCTTTTATCATTTTAAATTATCCGATTGTCTTTTGAAACCCCAGAGTGCCGTTCTTTACAACTTAACTTTTCCTGCAGAATCGGTTTTAGAAAAAGAGCCTAATTTGAGCAAATGGACATTAGAAATAAAAAAATAAGATCAGGGATTAGTTCTGTAGATTGGATTCATTAATTTTTTGCTGGATCCATTCCCGCTGATGCTGGAATAAAAATTGAATTATTTTGTCCCTGTCTCTTTCGGCAATTCCGAAAAATTGTATTCCAATTTGATAATGGGGAACAGCATTAGTTGTTTTTTTACTGACTCTGACCACACGGCCATTAAATTTAAAAATTTGAGCCGGCGGAAGCTGTAGTTGAATTTTAATTTTATCATTTTCTTTTAACTTATGTTCAGACAACATGAGCATTCCGCCTGCACTTAGATTTTGCAGCCTAGCTGATAGATATTTTGCATCAGAAGCAGCAATGTCAAAATTATCCTTAATAAATTGAACATTCAAATTAAGCGGCACCCGAACCCAGGAGCGTCTTTGGTTATTTGATTTAGAGTAAAAAGTATTGGTTAAGAGCTTACGATCGTACAAAGGAGCCCCAATAATCTGCCGATAACTTTCTTCTTTTTTGGTTACTGTCCGGTAAATTCCGTAGCCTAGGCCAGCTAAGAAAATAATACCTAGCATTAATACCCAGCAGCTTTCCAAGACCAGAATGTTACTTTTGAAACCAATTTTCAATGATTCCACAAAAGTATCATAATCCATTCCCAATCCCCCTTTCAGCAATTTATCTTCTACCCTATGCCGGAATTATCCTTTTTATTCCTAATTTTCACTTAGATAGACTGGCATGGTTAAGCATAAATTCCCTAAATTTATCTGCTGGAGGAGAGAAGATTTTTCTCTTATGTGTAATCAGGTAAAAGTTGCGATCTAATTCTAAATCAGCGAATTCAAATTGTTTAATTAGCCCTAACTTAACTTCCTTGGTTATAGCCATCTTAGAAATAACACTTAAGCCTAAGCCAGCTGAAACAGTATTTTTGATAGCTTCAATACTTTCCATTCTTACAGATATATTTAATTTTTTGGGGTCATATCCTTTATTCTTTAAAGCGCTGATAAAAGTCTTTTGGGTTCCTGATTCTTCTTCCCGTAGAATAAAGGGCTCTTTAAGTATGTCTTCTAAGCTTAAAGGTGATGACCAATCTTTATATTTACCTGTTACAGGGGTAATAAGAACCAGTTTATCTTTGAGTAGAGGCACTGCGTTTATTTCCTGTTCTTTGTCAAGTGCTCCTACAATGCCTAGATCTGCCTCATAATTTTGTACTGCACTCCAAACCTTTTGGGAACCAGCTTGGAAAATTTCGATATTAACCTTAGGATACTGCTGAATAAATTTAGTAATTAAGCTAGGGAGTATATAGTCTGCCGGAATGCTGCTGGCCCAAATTGTTAGGCGGCCGGATATTTCCTGTTGATATTTGTTAATGGTCGCTAAGGCTTTTTGTTGGATATTAAGCATTTGATTTGTATATTTAAGAAATATTTTTCCTGCTTCCGTTAATGATGTTTCTTTACCTTGCCGCTCAAAGAGCTTTATGCCCAGTTCTTCTTCCAAAGCGCCTATTTGAATACTGACGGTAGGTTGGGAAATATACAACAGTTTTGCTGCTTCTGTAAAACTGCCACATTTTGTTACTAGTAAAAATGTTTCTAATTGTTTAAATTCCAAGGAACTCGCTCCTAAAGTAAAGCGGGCAGGAAATCCTGTCCGCTTTAACCTAACTAATTTTTTTAGGGACCATTATTAGCTTAAAAGTTTTTTCAGTTCTGCACAAATAGCATCTCCCACTTGCTGAGTTGTGGCTTTACCTCCTAAGTCAGGGGTTAAGTATTTGCCTTCTGTTAAAACTGCTGTAATGGCTTTTTCAACGACGGCACCTTCCTCGTCGTTTAACAGGAAGTCTAACATCATTTTTACCGTCCAGACCATAGCAATTGGGTTAGCTAGACCTTTGCCGGCAATATCCGGAGCAGAACCGTGGACAGGTTCAAACATTGAAGGATATTCTTTTTCCGGGTTTAAATTAGCACTGGCAGCAAAGCCAAGGCCCCCCTGAATAGCTGCTCCTAAATCTGTAATAATATCGCCGAATAAATTAGAAGCTACCAGGACATCATAAACTTGGGGCTTTTGCACAAAGAACATAGACAAAGCATCAACGTGGGTAAATTCTGTTTCCATCTCAGGATAATCCCGGGCAACTTCTTTAAAGACTTTATCCCAAAAGACCATGCTGTAATTCAAAGCATTTGACTTAGTTACACAGGTTACCTTATGCATTTTGTTGCGCTTTCTAGCTAGTTCAAAGGTATAGCGCATTAATTTTTCCGTATTTTTCCGTGTAAAGACGGAAGTTTGAAGAGCTATTTCTTCTGGGCGGTCTGGGAAACGGATACCACCGACTC
Organism: Bacillota bacterium LX-D; assembly: GCA_031628995.1. NCBI lineage: Bacteria > Bacillati > Bacillota > Bacillota bacterium LX-D. The sequence continues at coordinate 76,670 of JAVLUO010000006.1, forward strand.
CCGAGTATTCGCCTTCTACGTTTTCACGGACTACTACAAAGTCTATATCCCCAGGTTGCTTATCTTTTAAAGGACAAGGAGCCCCCGGTAATAGTTTTACTGGTCGCAGATTAACATATTGGTTAAAGCCCTGTCTAATTTTTAAAAGTAGTCCATGTAAGGAAACATGATCCGGTACAGAAGGAAAACCTACTGCCCCAAGAAGGATAGTATCAAAGTTTTTGAGCTTTTCTAATCCATCCTCATCCATCATTTGACCAGTTTTTAAATAATATTCACAGCTCCAAGGGAAATGTTCATATTCAAATTTAAGGTTTCCTTTTAACTCTGCAAACGTGTTTAATATTTTTATTCCTTCGTCAGTTACTTCGTTCCCGATGCCATCTCCGGGAATAGCTGCAATTTTAAAGGTAGTCATTATTAGCCTCCTATAGTCTCACTAATTTTGCACTGTTGACACCATCAATACTTTGAATTAAATCCAGAACTTCTTTAGAAATAATGTTGTCTACAGTTATAACCATCATAGCGTGTTTTTCTTTCATATTTCTCGATACCTGCATCGTAGCAATATTAACTTTGCTGACCCCTAAAATTGTACCAATCTGCCCAATAATGCCAGGCTGGTCTATATTTTCAACAACTAAAACGTATGGTGCAGGAATAACATCGAATTCAAAACCATAAACATCGACAATTCTGCATTCTCCATTACTGAAGACATTTCCAGCAAAAGTATAAATATTATCTTTAGCAGTTATTTCAATTTTTATGGAACTAGTCTGGTTATTAAGATCGCTCTCTTTACTTTCTGTAACTGTGATACCCCTATTTTCAGCAATGAGGTTAGCGTTAACATAGTTAACTCTTTCTTTTAAAATAGGGTCAAATAAGCCTTTTAAAATCGATAAAGTTATGACAGATGTATTAAGCTTGGAAACGTCTCCTTTGTATGTAACCTCAACCTTGCTGACAGGGTCTTTTTCCAACTGATGATATATTTTGCCTAATGTTTCTCCTAAGGTAAGGTAAGGACTGAGTACAGCCAGCTCCTGGTGCTGAATTGTTGGCAAGTTGACAGCGTTAGGTACCATGTCTCCTTTTAGAGCACTTAAAACCTCTTTGGCAATTGTTAAGCTGACGTTATTTTGAGCTTCAACTGTATCGGCACCTAAGTGAGGTGTAAGAACCGTATTTTCAAAATCAATTAAAGGAGAATCAGTACTAGGTTCATTAACTAAAACGTCAATACCTGCACTAGCCACAATCCCATCACGAATTGCTTGAGCTAAAGCTTCCTCGTTAATAATTCCTCCACGAGCACAGTTTACAACCCGAACTCCTTTTTTAGCTATGGCAAACTGCTCTTTTCCAATCATGCCAAATGTTTCTTCTGTTTTGGGAGTATGCACTGTAATGAAATCTGCTTCACGAACTAAATCGTTTAATGTTTCCTTTTTTTCAACGCCAAATTTTTTAAAACGTTCATCAGTAATATATGGATCGTAAGCAATAACACGCATATTAAAAGAATGCATTCTAGTTGCCACTAAAGAACCAATCCGGCCTAGTCCTACGATACCGATGGTTTTTCCGTGGAGTTCTACACCTTTTAATTTGCTCCTATCCCAAACACCACTTTTAATAATATTGTTAGCCCGTGGTATATTTCGGCTGGAGCTAATTAGTAAACCAATAGTGTGCTCTGCTGCGGAAATACTATTGGCTTCAGGAGTGTTGACAACGATAATTCCCCTTTTTGTTGCCCCCTCCATTTCAATATTATCTACGCCATTTCCAGCTCTGCCCACAACTTTTAAGTTTTTAGCTCTTGAATAAAGTTCTTCATTTATTTTGGTAGCACTACGCACAATAATAGCATCGTAATTAGCAATACAGTTGAGTAAATCCTCTCTCGAAATGCCTACCTTAAAATCTACTTCTGCTCCTCCTTGACGGAGAATTTCAATTCCTTTTTCCGAAATTTGTTCTGTAACAATAACTTTCATGATCTTTCCTCCTTTCAATCTTTATAACATTAAAGTGCTTTATTATATGCTTCTTGGGCCGCTTGAACCCCTGTTCCCAGCTGAACATTATAATTCAATTCCTGCAGGGTTTTTTCAAGAGCTGTGAAGGTTTCATATACATTATTTTCATTTACATAGCCCATATGTCCTATACGAATAATTTTGCCTTTTAAATGTTCCTGTCCTCCTGCAATGATTACTCCATACTTTTCTTCCATTATACTTCGAATTTTATTACCATCTAAATTTTCCGGAAGTGCTACAGAAGTAATACAGCTAGAGCGGGCAGCTGGTGCTGCAAATAGTTTTAAACCAAGAGCTTCAACTCCAGCCTGAGTAGCTTGGGCTAAACGGTTGTGTCTAGCAAAAATTGCTGCCAAACCTTCTTTTTTAATAAGTTTTAAAGCCATATTAACTCCCCGAACTAAAGAAATGGGAGGAGTAAAAGGATTTTGGGGCGGATTTTTTTCCAAAGCCTTTTTTGCTTTCAAAATATCCCAATAAAATTTAGGACAGGTGGATTTTTCTGCTGCCTCCCAGGCTTTAGGGCTCACACTCATGAAAGCTAAGCCAGGGGGACACATTATTGCTTTTTGGGAAGCACTAATGACAACGTCAATACCCCAAAGGTCTGTTTGTAGTTCTATTGCTCCTAAAGAGCTAACTGCGTCTACAATAAAGAGCAAATCTTGACCCTTTAAAACTTGACTAATTGCTTTAATGTCATTAACAGCTCCCGTTGAGGTTTCATTATGGGTAGCAAAAACAGCTTTAAAACCTCCTTCAGCTAAATATTTTTCAACTTCCTTAGGATCTACTCCTTGGCCCCAGGGAACATCGATTTTAACTACATTTAAACCAAAGGATTGAGCAATAGCTGCATAACGGTTGCCAAAGACACCAATACTAATAACTAAGATTTTGTCTCCAGGAGAAAAAAAGTTAACTACAGATGCTTCTAAGCCGCCTGTACCAGAAGCAGAATAAGATATAATAGTATTATTAGTTTGATATAGGTAACGTAAATTTTCGTTCATTTCTGTGAATAATTTGCCGTATTCCGGAGTTCGGTGGTGGATCATTACTTCACTTTGTGTAGCTAGAACCTCATGAGGGACCATAGTAGGGCCAGGAGTCATTAATAGTTTTTCTTTACTCAATGTTCACACCTCTTTGTAGATTAATATTATAGTCAGCTAATTTCATTTTAAGTTTATAATATGTACAAAAAAGCCCTCATCTTTAGCTTACGCCAAGGACGAGAGCTTTACTCACGTGGTGCCACCTTGTTTTGTCATAAATATGACCTATTGTGATGATAACGGCATCTACCGGATTGAGTTATTTCCCCATCTACTTAAGGGTGGATTCAATAGGATAAAACACCAATTTTCACTAATCATTGGCTCTCTCTAGTTTTATGAGCTATTTACTATTCCCTTGCATTGCATTTTTAGATTATTTAATTATAAATATATGACTTAATATAGCATTACCTCAAAGCTTTGTAAAGGATTTTATTAACCATTATTAATAGGAAAAGGAGGAAATATGAACCGGGATAAGTTACTTGGAAATTCTGTGGAGCATTTTGTGCAGCTTGTTGCTTTACCTAAGGCAGCTACTCCTGGAGCAGGCAGCACGTCAGCAGTTGTAGCTGCTCTGGCAGCTTCGTTGTTAGAATTAGTGGCTCTTTTAGCGGAAAGGGCTAACAGGCAAAAATCATTAGCCAGGGAAGTTATCTTTGAAGCTCATGCTTTAAGGCTGAAATTATTGGAATTAGTGGAAGATGACAACGAAGCTTTAAAGAATTTAATTAATTCTGGATATAAAAGTATACCGGTAGAAGCCTTAAATATTCCTCAGCTAATTATTTTATATAGCCTAAAAGTTTGTCGCCTAGCCAATAAAGCTAGGTACCTGGAAACAAAAACTTCAGCTGGAGATACATTAGTAGCAGGACAGTTAGCTAAAAGCGCAGTTTTAGCCGCTATAGAAGTACTTCGCCAGAACAGCAAAAAATTGAAAGATAAATGTGAACAAAAACAGCTCCTTCAACAGGCTACCCTTTGGGAAAAGGAGCTGGATGCAATTTTTACTACTTATGATTTGCTCCAATAAAAAAATTAAAATATGTATTGCAACTCTTTTAAAGTGATGATATAATATAAAAAAAGTTGATAAGGCAATGGAGCCTATAGGTGTTATAATCCTATAGGGTTTTTTGCTTAAGACGCTTTTAAAATTTGGCGGTAGCTGCTGTAGTTTAAATACATCGCTATAGGGAAAACGTTTGGACAATGGAGTCTAAATAAGTTATGTAACTTATTTAGGCTTTTTTGTTCCATTTTAGATAGAATCACAAATGGAGGTGTTAAAAATGAAAAAAATTGAAGCAGTTATACGTCCGACAAAGTTGGAAGAAGTTAAAAAAGTTTTGGATGATTTACAGGTCAGAGGTATGACAGTCTATGATGTAATGGGCAAAGGGCTACAGCAAAATGAAAAACAATATTATCGAGGGCAAGAGCATAAAGTTGATTTATTTCATAAAGTGAAAATAGAAATTATATGTCGAGATCATTGGGTAGATAGGATTATCGATGCAATTGTCAAGACTTGTCAAACAGGCAAAATTGGGGATGGGAAAATATTTGTTTATCCTTTGGAACAAATTGTGCGCATTAGAACCAACGAACGCGGTGAAGACGCACTTTAATTCATTAATATTAAAATAGAATAATATTGTGGGCAAAGGCGCTCTAACTCTGTTTTTCCGAGTAGGAGCGCCTTTTTTTATAGATAAAAAATTTGGGAGAGTGAGTAAAATGACAAAGAAAAATTTACTGCGGACATTATTAACTACATTATTTTTGTTAAGCTGTCCTTTGATGGCTTTTGCAGCTGATGAATCTCAAATCAATACAGGAGATACATCATTCATAATTATTTCTGCTGCTTTAGTATTACTGATGACGCCTGGTCTGGCTTTGTTTTATGGCGGTATGGTGCGCAGAAAAAATGTGTTAAGTATCCTGATGCAATGTTTCGTAATTATGGCTGTTGTCTCGGTACAATGGGTCCTATTTGGTTATACTTTATCCTTTGGCCCAGATATTAATCATTTGATTGGCGGCCTCAATTGGCTAGGTTTAAAAGGTGTAGGCATGGTACCTAACGCAGATTATGCAGGCACAATCCCCCAATTTGCATTCTGTGCTTTCCAGTTAATGTTTGCCATTATTACAGCAGGTTTGATTATAGGTGCTTTTGCCGAGAGAATTAGATTTTCCGCTTTTTTACTTTTCATTATTCTGTGGACTACATTTGTTTATGATCCTTTGGCTCACTGGGTCTGGGGAGTTGGAGGCTGGTTGAGAGAATTAGGGGCATTAGACTTTGCTGGTGGAACAGTTGTACACATTAGTTCTGGTGTATCCGGTTTAGTAGCTGCTTTGGTTATTGGGAAAAGAAAATGCGGCCAAGAACCTATGCTGCCAGGTAATTTACCTTTAACTGTTTTAGGAGCGAGCTTATTATGGTTTGGTTGGTTTGGTTTTAACGCAGGCAGCGCTTTAGGAGCAAATGGCCTTGCAGCCTTAGCATTTATAGTTACTAATACTGCTGCTGCTGCTGGTGCTTTATCTTGGATTATCGTTGAATGGCTTCACCATGGTAAACCAACAACCCTTGGAGCCGTCAGCGGTGCTGTAGCTGGTTTGGTAGTTATTACACCGGCGGCTGGTTTTGTTAGTCCTTTAGCCTCAGTTGTTATGGGATTATTAGTAAGTCCCATTTGCTATCTAGCAGTTAGTAAAATTAAAGTTAAACTTGGTTATGATGATTCCTTAGATGCTTTCGGTATCCATGGCGTTGGTGGAACCTTTGGAGCCATAGCCACAGGTATATTTGCCTCCAAGGCAATTAATCCATTAGGTGCAGATGGCTTATTGTACGGCGGTGTAGAATTATTTCTCCATCAAATATTGGCAGTTATTGCCACCTACTTATTTGCTGGAATTGTGACCTTTATTATTTTAAAAGTTGTAAGCTTATTTATTCCTTTGAGAGTTGAAGAAGAAGATGAGGAAGCTGGCTTGGATATTACTCAACATGGGGAAAATGCTTATAATTATGACCAAGCGTTTGCTGAAATCGCAAAATAGTTATTGCATTTATTAAAGGCAATGAGGCCTAGAAGAATCGTTCTTCTGGGCCTTCCAATTGCTAAGGTTATTTAGGGGAAAGAGGTGTTAGGAAATGAAAAAAATTGAAGCTATTATCCGTCCTACAAAAGTTGAGGAATTAAAAATAGCTCTTGATGAACTACAAGTAAGAGGAATGACTGTCTATGATGTAATGGGCAAAGGCCTGCAAATTAATGAGTACTATCGGGGTCAAGAACGCAAAGTTGATTTATTTCATAAAGTCAAAATTGAACTTATCTGCCGAGATCACTGGGTAGATAGAATAATTGACGTTATTGTCAAGACCTGTCAAACAGATAAAATAGGAGATGGAAAGATTTTTGTCTATCCCCTTGAGGAAATCGTTAGAATTAGGACTAACGAACGTGGTGATGCTGCGCTATAGAGTAATACAGTTTCGTCAACATGGAGGATTCTTTTTACCATTGGATTTATTGAATTAACATTAGGATGGAAATTGCCCTGGTAGTAATTGTTATAACTATTACCAGGGCAATTTCGTCAAAATTAGAGTAAATTAATTGAACATATAGGTAAAAGTTAAGTTATGGATGTAAATCAGAAAAAGAAAAAACTCTGCATATAAAACATTTTATGTTTTAGTAATTTTTGACTTGCGTTTTAAGCTGATTAGACAAGGAAAATGTTACTTGCGCAAGGAATAACTTTATGATAAAATACATTTTGCAAGTATCAAGTAAAAAAAGAGGGGCTATAGCGCAGTTGGGAGCGCGCTTGACTGGCAGTCAAGAGGTCAGGGGTTCGAACCCCCTTAGCTCCACCAAAATAAAACATAATAAGGAAAAGGGTTTCGGTAATCACCGAAACCCTTTGACATGTGCGCCACGCATGGCGATTAACTAGGTGTGAAAGTCCACAAGGATAAAATTTACAAAGGGCAAAATTAACTTGACACTTGTCAATACGAAATTTATAATAAAATTAACAGATCCCACCGAGCCTCTGTAACGCTTTTGCGGTACATGCGTAACGCGGTGGGCCTTTTGCTTTACGGGGGGAAAAATGTCAGAGATAAAGCCGTTTAAGACTTTTGAGGAACAATTAAACATATTAAAGGAACGGAAGCTTATAATCACTGACGAAGAAAAGGCTTTAGAAGCTCTTTTCTAACTTGGGATTTCCTGATAACTGGGAAGAATTGTTAGAATCATGAATAAAAATACAATTATTCGAATAGAATACTTATAACAGATCCTGCGAGCCTCTCACTGAAGCGTAATACTGCAGGCCTGCCCCCGGAGTGATCCGGGGTTTTTATATGCTCAATATTAATTAACTGACTTTCAGGCACGGTGCATTTAAATCGGGCTAACATTACAATGGAATATTATCCGAACCATTTTGTCTTTCCGGACAGTTTCGGAATAGTAATAAAAATAGCGGACAGGGAATAATCCCCGCCCGCTGTTTTTTTGTTTTTATTCTGTTTTGCTCTGATCCTCTATGTTTTCCATGATGTCCCCAGGCTGGCAATTAAGTTCCTTGCATATCTTGCTAATTATATCGGTCTAAGCGACTTCGTCACGTCTTAACTTGTTTCATTTTGAAAAACTTTTTATTAAAATGCCTTTTAGAAAAATTTCTAAGATAGAAAAAATATATTACCACAGAAGGGATTATTCTTTATGAACTTCCTATCGGCACCCGGCTTAAAATTGGCGAAAGGTTGATGGAAGTAACCCAAATCGGTAAAAAATGCCACAACGGGGACTGGGTGATGCCAAGGGAAGGTATATTCCCCAAAGTGATCAGTCCGGGTTGGATCAAGCCGGGAGACAGCATTGAGGTCGAACAATAGGAATAAGATTTTGCACGTGTATTTACAATCATAAATGATCTGTTAATGGTGGCTTGTGTGCCACCTTTTGTTTATTTGGGTGCCCAGTTAAGCATGTGTCTCAAACCGGTGAAAGTCCGGTCGGGGTAAGTGACAAGGCGTCTCGTAGCCAGGATGCCTGTGTAAAGAGAAAGCATATAAGCCCAAAAGGTGAAATGGTTTTCTGCTTATTAACAGTTTGTACAAAACTACTCTTTATAATTTATGTCTGAAAAGGTGAACCAAAGGAGCGGATATTGGCAGCTTAGAATACTAGTATAACTATATAAACACTAAACTTTATGATATAATTAAATAGTTGTTAACAATCCCCCGACAATTCACAAATACAATTTGGAAAAAGAACTGCGGCAGGGAGAAATATCATAGAGTTGTTTACCCCTAAAAAAAAGGGACTATCGTTTATACCTGTTGGATGGGAATGATTCGGAGTACGATCACGGTTGTTGATGATATTGACGATTTAGTAATTCAGTAAAATAAGTAAAAGACGAGGGACCGCTATGCAGCATCAGTTTTCACGCACAGAATTGTTGATAGGTGAAGAAGGACTGGAAAGGCTTAAAAAAAGCAGGGTATATATCTTCGGACTCGGCGGAGTTGGATCTTATACGGCTGAAGCCTTAGTCCGGGCGGGCATAGGCTTTTTTAAGCTTATCGATTTTGATGAGATATGTTTAACCAACATTAACCGGCAGATTCATGCCTTGCATTCGACCGTAGGACAGTCCAAAGTTGAAGTTATGAAACAAAGAATGCTGGATATTAACCCTAAGGCAGAGATAGATATTTTTCAAACGTTCTACCGCGGGGAAGATGCAGATTTTTTCCTGGCTGATAAACCCGATTATGTAGTGGATGCTATCGATACCGTAAAAAGCAAGGTTAGCCTGGCTAAAGAGTGTCATCTCAGACAGATTCCTCTTATTTCCTGCATGGGTGCAGGCAACCGCCTGGATGCCTTGAGTTTCAAAGTTGCCGATATTTCCCAAACAAGTGGCTGCCCGCTGGCCAAAGCTGTACGCAAACTTCTGAAAAAGGAAGGAATTACCCGGGGATTCAAAGTAGTATTTTCACCGGAGCCTGCTTTGAAACCTTTGAAGCAACAGATGAGTTGCGCCACAAATTGTATTTGTCCCAGCGGGGATGCCCACTGTTCCCAAAAACGCCAGATCCCCGGCAGTGTTTCTTTTGTTCCTTCCGTGGCAGGTTTGCTTGTGGCAGGGGAAATCGTGAAAGAAATATTAGGGTATTAAGAGATGACATACAATTCAGCATCTGCATATTATTGAAAGAAAAAAAGGTCAGGATGTAACCATTGAAAAGCCAATTCTTACATTATGGGTTAATTATTTTAGAGAGGGTTATTGAATGCAGGAAGCTATTTATGCACATGTTCACAAAACATTGGATGTTGCATGAAACCGCTCATTGCAAAGAGGGCTGCCTATGTTAGTCCTGGGGAAGACGGTAAACTTCCTGTGAGGGCCTGTTCGTTGAATGGGCTCTTTTTTATTGACAAAGAGTAATAAGGAAGGTAAAATTTAAAAATATAGATAAACTATAGGAATACTAAAGATTGAAACGGAAATATCTGAAAATAAAGGAGTATGTTATTAATGCGTATTGTACTAATCGGAGGCCATGATAGGATGCACCAGGAGTATAAAAGGATCTGTGCCAGGCAAGGACATTGCGTAAAAGTATATACACAGAAACCGGTTGGCTTTGAGAAAGTGATTGGTCACCCTGACGGGATCGTGTTATTTACCAGTACAGTATCTCATCAAATGGTGAATGTGGCTGTAAAAGTTGCTAAAAATAAAAATATACCCCTCATCAGAAGTCATTCCAGCAGTGGAACCTCACTGGGGGAAGTGCTCAAACAGTTTGGAGAACGTTTAACGTGTGCTTAATAAGGTTTGACTTTTTTGCAAGGAGGAAATCATATGCCTATTAAAATACCGGATTTTCTGCCCCAAGGCTGTTCTAGAAAGCGAAAATATATTCGTTATGGGTGAGGATAGGGCGCTTCACTAGGATATTCGTTCGCTGAAGATTGCCTTATTGAACCTTATGCCGACCAAAATTGTCACGGAAACGCAATACCTCTACCGTCTGACGGAAGAGGAAATTATTGCTTGCTGTCAGGTAGGATATGCGCTCGGCTACCGGACTTTTGTACTCCAGAGCGGGAAGATTACTGTTACACCAAATCCGTACTCGAAAGTACCGCTGGCCGGATCCAGAGCTACCTGTCCGGAAGTAAACAGCAAAGAATTCAAAGCAACTGTGAATAGGGGCCAACTGCCTCGGGGGCGTTTTCAGTATAGACAATAATCTTTTCACTCATGATAGTTCCTCCTTACTTATAGCTCTCCCTTTAAACCTATTTCATCCGCCACTTTTTGCATTCCATGGATGGTTTCTCCGATAATAAAGTCTAAGTCTAATCCCAACAGCTCGCAGCCCTTCTTGATAACTTCGCGGTTTACCCCCACCGCAAAACCTTTTTGTTTCCACTTCTTTTTTACCGATTTGACTTCAAGATCCAAGATGCTCCTGCTGGGCCGGAGAATAGCAGTAGCTGCAATCAGGCCGGTTAATTCATCAATAGCGTACAATACTTTTTCCATTTTGTGCTGAGGTTCTACATCCACAGTTAAATTCCAGCCATGGCTTTGCACCGCATGAATATATTCTTCCGGCCAACGGTTATCGGCAAGAATTTCCCGAACTTTTATACAGTGCTGATCGGGGTATAACTCATAGTCCAAATCATGGATTAAGCCGATAATGCCCCATTTTTCCTTAGCTGGTTCATTAAAAAGGTTGGCAAAATGCAGCATGACTGCCTCAACCGCCAAAGCATGTTTTATTAAACTTTCGCTTTGAGTGTATCTTGTTAAAAGACTATAGGCATCGGATCGGGTTGGTATAATATTTTCCATGGGATCACTTCTTTCATAAAATACATAAATTCTATGAACATTATAAATATTAGTTGCGTATATGTCAATTTGGGATATAAGCCGTTGGCTATGGAATGGCGGGACCAATGCGTGTTGCTGGGCAATTTATGAACTTGCTGAGGATTAAAATCAGTTTTTAAAAAATTTAAGAACCCAGGGTTTAGATATTGACAAGAGACAGGTTTTCGATTTAAAATCATATAAAATCTATAAATTTACTAGAGATTAGTTGACCGGAAAGATGGATCTGGGGAACTGCGCTCAAAGGAAGAATTACAATCAATTTGACCATCTGGTGAAAAAACACCCTTGTTACAGCGGGGAGGCCCATGTAAAGTACGGCGGAATTCATTTACCGGTAAGTCCGGCATGCAATATCCAATGCAAATTCTGCCAAAGAAGCTTCAATAAATGGGCAAAAAGACCGGGGGTAACTGGTTCGCCTTTAACATTGCCAGCAATGCCGGGCGGATGCTTGTGGAATACCGGGTGCCGGAGTGGACCTGGCTGGACAGCTTTACGCGCAGCCGTTATACACGTTTTCTTATGGATGATTCTGAGGAGGTTGTGAGACTATGTCTTATAAAATTGCGGTAGCAAGCAGTGATGGGAAGTTCATTAACGAGCACTTCGGGAGAAGCAAACAATTCTTAATTTTTGAAGTAGCTGAAAATAACGAGTATCGTTTCCTTGAACTTCGCCACAATACTCCTCCCTGCAACTCCGGAGAGCATGGCGAAGATCAAATGGAAAAAACCATTAATTTGCTTTCGGATTGCAGTATTGTCTTGGTAAGCCAGATAGGCCCCGGCGCCGAACGAAAACTGCAGGCCAAAGGGATGCGGTCCTATAGTGTTCCCGATTTTATAGAGGATGCCCTAACGAAATTAATTCAATCTGAGAGCAAAAAAGCTGGGAGGTAAAGGCAAAAAAGCGTCAAAACTACGATTGACAGATATTATCAACTTAATTATGATTAAATCCTGAATACGTCCCGTTGACAGGGAGGATATATGAAACTGTTGCTTATTACGGCTTCTTCTGATGAAATTAGACAAATTAGAAAAACAAGAATAATAAACTTTCAACAGGTTACAATACCGTATTTAGCTGCCCTGACCCCACCAAATTGGGAAGTCGGGCATATAGATGAAGGTCAGGAAAAAATCGAATTGATAGAATTAATTCCTATGGAATATCTGTCCAAGTAGGGATTATCTTCGGGTTTGACCAAGATGATAAAAGCATATTCGGAAAAACGATTACTTTCCTTGAAGATGCTGGAGTTCAAAACGCTACCTTCAATATGCTTGTTCTCCCCTCCAAAATGAGCCTGGCACTTGCCAGGTATTTTTTCGTTAAAAAGCCTACACATTCAAATTCAGAGTCCTTGTAAGCAAAAAGGAGAAGCTTCTTTGGATAATTAAAGTAAAGAAAAACTATTGACAAAAGTGCTAATTCTTATTTTTATGGTATAAATACTACTAAAACTAAAGACTTTGTGTGGATAAAAAGGGAGGGGAAATCATGATAGAAAAAGTGAATGATACCAATGAACCCTTACCGGTTAAAGACTTACATACCATACTGAAAATAATCAAAGAAATTCGTCATGGGTCAGTAAACTTAATTATTCAAGACGAATTTGTTATTCAAATTGACAAGCATGAAAAGATCAGGCTAAAATAGCAAAATCAGGCTGAATCGAATCAGGGTCAGCCTATTAATCTTTAGAAATTATCCGGCGAAAATCGTTGGATAGTTTTTTGGTTAGTTGACTATTGATTAAAGTTATAGTATATTTTACTAAACCTATTGAAATAGGGGATATTAAAAATTGTTTTTTTGTCTGTGTTAAAATATAACGATAAATACGGATTAATTCAGTGTGAAAGAAGGGGTATTATGAAATTATCCACGAAAGGGAGATATGGTCTAAGAGCGATTCTGGATGTGGCTCTTAATCAGCATGAGGGCCCTGTTACCATTAACAGCATTTCCAAACGTCAGGATTTGTCTGAACGTTATCTGGAGCAACTGCTTATCACCCTGAAGCAAAACGGCCTGATCAAAAGTATCCGAGGTTTCCAAGGAGGATATATCTTAGGTAAAGAACCCCAAAATATTACGGCTGGTGATGTGATCAGAGCTTTGGAAGGTCCCATTGCTCTGGCTGATTGTGTAAGTGGAGATAAGCCGGGGTTCTGTTCCAGGGCTGACTTTTGTGTGACCAAAATAGTTTGGGAAGATTTGAAAAACGCAATGATTAAGGTACTGGATTCCTATACTTTGGCTGATCTCATGGATGAACATCAAAAAATGAGCAGCAATTCCTACGATTATTATTATATTTAAAAAAATACCGAATCAAGAGGTAGACACAATTACTTGGTTCGGTATTTTTGTTTTGCACTTGGTACCTTGGTTTATGGGTTAAAAACTCTTGACAAAGGGGTTAATTTCGTTTATCCTTTGCATAAAGACTACTAAAACCATAGATATTATAATAGATGATTTTATCTGACCGGAAAACCGGAGGTTAAACTTCTGAAAGGAATGTTGGGCCTCCGGTTTTATTATAAAGACCGGTTCCATAGAAAAACATATAAATGAGGAGGAAAGTAGGTTGAAAAAAAGTTTTACGGTGTTGCTGACATTGCTGCTTGTGCTAACGGTTCTTGTCAGCGGATGCGGAGCCAACAAGACTCCCGCCCAAAATGCTGAAGCTCCCAAAGAGCTCAAAAAATTCAATGTAGGCTATCTACCCTCTACCGGGCATATCCTCTATTTTATCGCCCAGGAAAAGGGCTATTTCAAGGAAGAGGGACTCGATGTGGAACTCTTCCAGTTTACCAATTCCGGCGAAGGGCTCAATGCCATTGTAGCGGGGAAACTGGATGCCGGTTCTTTCGGTACGGCACCGCCTTTAACTTTTATTTCCAAAGGGACCGACCTGACTATCTTCGGCGGGCAAATGACGGAAGGGCATGCCATCATCGCCAAGCCGGAAAATGCGGCTCAATTTAAGGATCTGACAAATTTCAAAGGAAAAACTGTAGCAACGGTAAGGCTTTCCACGGGCGACATTGTTTTCCGGGGCGGTTTTACCCAGGCCGGAATCGATTGGCAAAAAGACATTACCATCCAGGAACTGGAATCGCCGGCTGCCGTGCTGGAAGCGGTAAAGAAAGGCAGCGCAGATGCGGGAATTGTCTGGACACCTTACAGGCAACTGGCCTTGCAGCAGGGCCTTGCTATCGTGAAGTATAGCGGAGAAGTGGCGCCCAACCATCCCTGCTGCCGCCAAGTGGCTCTGACGGAAAAAATTCAAGCCAATCCTGAGGACTATGAAAAGTTTTCAGCCGCTTTGATCAAGGCTTACAGGTTCTACCAGACCAGCCATGGGGAGTCTCTGGATATCCTGGCTAAATACGTCAATGTTGACAAAGACGTTCTCGAAGCAGAAACTTACGGCGGGCATATCAGCAGCAATCCCGACCCCAACAAAAAAGAGGGAGAAGACTTCTGGAATTTCATGAAGCAAATCGGCTACATTACCTCCGATGAAAACATCGATAACCATATTAATACGGCTATTTACAAAAATGCTCTGGAATCTGTGCTCAAGCGTTATCCCAATGATGAGACCTATAAGAAACTGAAAGCGGACTTCAAGGAATAAAGGAGGTGGGAGAGCCTACCCCTGGGGAGTAGGCTCTCCGTCAACATTGACAAAAATCAAACTGAAAAATGTAACTTTTCGGTACAAAGATCAAAATGGAGAATATACAGCCCTCAGGGATATCAACCTTGCTGTAGAGGAAGGTGAGTTTTTGAGTGTTATCGGCCCCAGCGGCTGCGGAAAAAGTACGCTGATCAGCCTTTTTGCCGGTCTGTATTTTCCGGCCGAAGGAAGCATTATTTTAGACGGCCGGAAAATAAACGGAACCGGAAGCGAGCGGGGGGTGGTCTTCCAGCACTACTCGCTCTTCCCGTGGATGACCGCCAAAAAAAACTTGATTTTTGGCCTCAAACAGGTGAAGAAAGACAGCAGCCGCAGGGAAATTGAGCGTATCGCCGACAACTATCTGGAACTGGTGGGGCTGGGAAGCTTTAAAAACCAATATCCCTTCCAGCTTTCCGGGGGCATGCAGCAGCGGGTAGCCATTGCCAGGGCCCTGGCCATGGAACCGAATATTTTGTTGATGGATGAACCATTTGGCGCTGTGGATGCCAAAAACCGCATGGCTCTGCAGGAATTATTGTTAAGGCTGTGGGAAAGCGGGGAAAAAAAGAAAACAGTGGTTTTTGTCACGCATGATATCGATGAAGCCATTCTGCTGGCCGACAGGATTATTATCATGTCCTCAGATCCCGGCAAGATCAAAAAAGAGATTGTGGTGCCCTTTACACGTCCCCGGGACAGAAGCCAATTGTTCAGATCTCCGGCTTATTCGGATTTGAGAAATAGATTGGTAAATTTGTTTTATGATGACTTGCTGGAGAAAATGGAAGAGGAAATCGTCTTTTGAGGGAGGTATGGCATGAAAACAATCAATAAAAAAATAATCAATGCGGTCAATATATTTTTTCTGCTGTTGGTTTTGAGTGAACTGATCCCTGCCAAAGCAATGCCTGCCGAGAGCAACTATTTGCTTGGTCTGGCTGTCATCATTGAAATCATTTATATCGCCAATCTCATCCGGAATAAAAACAAAGAAAAAGTTCAGGCCTGCGGAGATGTTGCCGCTCTGATCCTGGCTTTTCTCTGGCTGTGGGAATTGGGCACGGCCAAGTTGGGCATTCTCGATAAATTCCTCTATCCTGCTCCCGGAGTCGTCTTAAAGCTTTTCATCCAGGAGTTTCCCTTTTTACTCAAAGGACTGCTTAATTCCATACAATTGCTGGCGGGGGGGTATCTTCTGGCTCTCCTGGTTGCTGTTCCGCTGGCGCTGGTCATTGGCTGGAGAAGAAGGTTATACCAGGCTGCCAAGCCCCTGACCAAAGTTCTGGGTCCCATTCCTCCCATTGTGTATATACCCTATGCCATCGCCATATTGCCGACATTCAAGGCTTCTTCTATTTTTGTGATTTTTATTGGAGCTTTTTGGCCGGTTTTTATCAATACCCTGAATGGGGTCTTTAATATTGAAAAGAGGATTATTGATGCAGCGAGGGTGTTAAACGTGGGGGAAAGGGAAATGCTGTTCAAGGTAATTTTGCCCGGCGCCCTGCCCTCCATGCTCAGCGGTGCGACCATCGGACTGGTGTTTTCCTTTATTTTGCTGACGTCAGCGGAAATGATCGGGGCGACATCGGGGATCGGCTGGTATGTCAAGTATTTTTCGGATTTTGCCGATTATCCCCGCGTGGTTGTCGGAATCCTTTTTATGGGACTAGTGGTCACAGTTATCACCTATTTCTTTGATCAAGCAGAAAGATTTCTTTTACGGTGGAGAAGATAATTATTTATAACGTAGGGAACGAGATGCCAAAAAGCAAAGATGTCCTGCACGAAGAACTTTCGGAAGCTGTCGTGGAGATGGATGAAGAAAAAACGGTACGTGTCCTCAACTGAGCGTGAGTTTTCCGGCGGCCAACGGGACGGTACTGGACCGGGGCTATACCGGATACCGCGGGGGATTGCGGCTGATCGAGGATTTATTAAGCGCAATTATGGCCGGCAGATGAATAATTGAAAATGAAACAGTGAAACCAAATTTTGATTCGCCTGTATTGTCCGGAGGAAATCCCGGTCCGCACAAAATACAGGGGATTGGCGCCGGTTTTGTGCCCGGCGTCTTCAACAGATCGGGAGTGGATGAGATTTACAAAGTGAAAAATGAGGAGGCCTTTGACACAGCCCCCAGGCTTGCGCAGACCGAGGGACTGCTGGTGGGCATCTCATCAGGGGCTGCAGCTTTTGCTGCTGCGCAGATTGCCAAAAGACCGAAGAATAAGGAGAAAAAACGATTGTAGCGATTTTGCCCGATACGGGCGAGCGTTACCTTTCCACACCGCTTTTCCAGGAATTATAAATTAAAAATCAACTGCAGCTAAAAAATCTTTTATTAAGTCCTCCGGGTCTTCCAGTCCGACAGACAGCCGCAAGAGATTATCGCAGATCCCCAGTTCTTCTCTGACGGCGGAAGGCATCGCAGCATGGGACATGGTCCCCGGGTGGGTCAGAATACTTTCCACAGCGATGATATGGTCTCCGGGAGCGAAGAGGAATAAATATCTTCCTCAAAACTTTTAGGAAGTATATCTTGTTTGGTTACTCACATTCAAAAGCCTGGCTAAGGTCGTCAATCAAGTCCAGAACATTTTCGATGCCGACGGAGATTCGCAGGAGACGCTTATCAACCCCTAACTGTTCCCTGATGTTTTCAGGGATGTCGGCATGGGTCTGGACAAACGGATAAGTAATTAAACTCTCAACACCTCCGAGACTTTCGGCAAAGGAAATAATCTTAACGTTTTTCAGGATGGTTGGAACATAAGATTTGTCTTTTACGGTAAAAGAAACGATCGCCCCAAATCCGGAAGCCTGACTACGATGGGTGGTATGTCCGGGATGATTTGGCAATCCGGGGTAATATACCTTTTCAACCAGCGGATGTTTCTCCAGCCAATGGGCTATTTGCAGAGCATTCTGCTGCTGGCGATCCAAACGAAGGCCCAGTGTTTTAAGTCCCCTGACCAGCAGCCAGGAATCCTGGGGCCCCAGGATGGTGCCCAGGGCGTTTTGTAGAAAGCCTACCCGCTCTGCTAATTTTTCCTCTTTTACGGCGACAAGCCCGGCCACGACATCATTGTGTCCTCCAATATATTTGGTTGCGCTGTGGAGCACTATATCGGCACCGAGTTCCAATGGCCTTTGGTAATAGGGTGTCAGAAAGGTGTTATCAAAGATGGTAATAATATTGTGAAGTTTCGCCAGGTTGCAAATGCTTCGAATGTCGGCCACTTTCATTAAGGGATTGGTCGGTGTTTCACAAAAAATAGCCTTGGTGTCAGGAGTGATGGAATTTTTAATAAGTTCTGTCTGGCTGGTGTCCACATAGGAGACGGAGATGCCGAATTCTCTGAAAATTTTATTCAAGAGACGATAAGTCCCTCCGTATGGATCTTCCGTCATGATGAGATGGTCGCCGTGTTTAAAAAGGGATAAAACCGTTGTGATGGCTGCCATTCCGGAAGAAAAGGCAAACCCCCTGCATCCTTTTTCCAGCTGGGCAATACAGTCTTCTAAGACCGCCCGGGTGGGATTTCCCGATCTGGAATAATCGAATCCGGTGCTTTTGCCAAGTTCAGGGTGGGCAAAAGCAGCCGAATAGTAAACCGGAAAACTGATGGCCCCCGTGGAATCAAGCCTATTGCCGATTTGAGCGAGTTGGGTCATGATGTTTCTGTTTTTCATCTTGATATTCCTCCTATCTCAATTTGTGAAATATATCAACGGATTGCTCCGTCAATCGCAGTATTTCTTAGAATTGTAGTATTTTACATGATTTTGGCCATTACTATCCAAAAACTCACCCTATCATAACTCGCTGGGTCTATGCCCTTACATTCCTTCGTGCTGTTTCATGTTTCTTGCTTTACTTCTTTTGGTGCATCGATATCTTTTGCAATTTTACCCCGGTATTTCTACGATATTGCAGCATGGGCACTTGCACAGCACCCTGAGTTCAGCAAATATATCCTGCGGCATATATACCTCGTAGTACCTGCCGTCACGTACAAGCTTCGCTATAGTGAGAGCATCTTTCTTGTCGCTCTTGGTCTGGCTGTTATCATCTAGTTCTTTGGCCCTTCTCGAAAAGCTGGCTTCCGTAAAGCCTTGGCGAAAGCCTGACTGCCCTGGCTTTATTCGGAAAGCAGCTATGCTTTCCGCAATATGAATAAAGCCTCTTCCCAGAAAAAGAAGAGGCGAATTCTCTCATCTCCAGGATAAAAATATCCTTCAGGAATTAGCACCGTACCTTTTTGGTCGGTTGCCGGGTATCATAGGGCCAGTCCCTCCACCGCTCTTGATAAGATAGTAAACCTATAAAATTAGTAATCTTTTATAAGAGTATATTGAATTATCTGGTCTTCGTCAAGCTTTATTTTTATATGTATATGATTTGCATCCAGATGCGCAAGAAATGGTTAAAAATACAAAGGAGGAATAAATAATTCCCTAACATGTTGACAAATATAGACAAATATACTACAATATGTATATGAACAAATATAAGCCAAACGAATTTGCAGATATGTTACATGTATCAGTGAAAACATTACAAAGGTGGGATAAAGAAGGCATATTAAAAGCTTATCGTACTCCTAAAGGAAGGAGATATTATACACATCAACAATATGTTGAGTATATGGGGCAATCTTTAAAAGAAGAAAATAAAGGTAAGGTAATAATATATGCCAGAGTATCCACCACAAATCAAAAAGATGATTTAAAAAATCAAGTAGAATTCCTGCAAACATATGCTAATGCTAAAGGTTGGATAGTAGATGAAATCTTTGAAGATATTGGTTCCGGATTAAATTACAATCGTAAGAAGTGGAATAAACTTCTTGAAGATTGTATGTTAGGACTAATATCTAAAATAATTGTTTCTCACAAAGATAGATTTGTGAGATTTGGTTTTGAGTGGTTTGAAAGATTTTTAAAATCTAATGGGGTTGAGTTAGTAGTTGTCAATAATGAAAAAATGTCCCCCGCAAGAAGAAATGATACAAGATTTAATTTCAATAATACATGTATTTTCATGTCGTATCTATGGACTTAGAAAATATAAAAAGAAAATTAAAGAGGATGATGAATTGTTGTGCGAGCTTACAAAACAGAAATAAACCCATCCTCAAAACAAAAACAATTGATACACAAAACTATAGGTGTTTGTAGATTTATTAATAATTTTTATATAGCACGTAACAAAGAAGTCTATAAAAAAGAAAAACATTTTGTTTTAGGAATGGAGTTTTCAAAATGGCTAAATAACGAGTTTATACCAAATAATCAAGAGTACAAATGGATTAAAGAAGTTAGCAGTAAGGCAGTTAAACAGTCTATCATGAATGGAGAAAAGGCTTTTAAAAGGTTTTTTAATGGGCAAAGTAAATTCCCTAGATTCAAAAAGAAAAGAAATCAAGATATAAAAGCATATTTCCCTAAAAATAATAAAACTGATTGGACTGTAGAAAGACATAGAATCAAGATACCAACTTTTGGTTTTGTGAGATTAAAAGAAAAAGGTTATATCCCTATTAACGCAAAAGTAATAAGCGGAACAGTTTCATACAAAGCAGGAAGGTATTACGTTTCAGTTTTAGTTAAAGAAGAAAACCAAGTTAATAATCATTTAGCATATACAAGTGGTATCGGTATAGATCTTGGATTAAAAGAATTCGCAGTAATTAGTAATGGCGTTATTAAATCAAACATCAATAAAACAACTAAAGTAAAGAAACTTGAAAAGAAACTTAAACGTGAGCAGAGACGTTTAAGCAGAAAATATGAAAATAAAAAGAAAAGAGGTGAAAAGTCTGCTACTAGGTTTGCAAATATAGATAGACAGATATTAAAAATCCAGAAACTTCATCAAAGGCTTAATAATATTCAAATAGATTATATCAATAAAATAGTTAGTGAACTGGTGAAAACCAAGCCAGAATTCATAACTATTGAAGATTTGAATATTAAAGGCATGATGAAGAATAGACATTTATCAAAAGCAGTTGCTCAACAAAATTTCTATAGTTTTAGAACTAAACTTCAAAACAAATGTAAACAGTTAAAGATTGAATTAAGGGTAGTGTCAAGATTTTATCCTTCAAGTAAATTATGTTCTTATTGTGGTAATGTTAAAAAAGACTTAAAGTTATCTAACAGAGTTTACAGTTGTAAAGAGTGTGGTTATGAAAACGATAGGGATTTAAATGCAGCAATCAATTTGAGAAATGCTAAAGAATATACTATAGCTTGTTAATTGCTTTTGTATATATGTACCGATGGCCAGTTGGGAATTTACGGCTGTGGAGTGTTAATAAAACTGTAGTAGGATTCATCCGAGGCAGAACACGTTGAACCAGCAATTTTCTGGATATGGATAAAATGTCTATGTTTATCTATATTTCTAGTGGCAGGCATCCAGGTCCATTCAAAAACAAAAATGGATTGGAATTGCCTTTTTCTTTGATGAAAAAACTTTCTGCAGGAAGTCGGGACATCATCATTGGGTCGTTATTCGGAAAAAATACGATTTTTATCCTATTGACAACAAAAGATATCTTTGGTATTATCGTTTAAACACTACAAAAACCATAGACATTATATACATTGATTTATTTTCCCCATTGAAGGACCGAACGTAAAATATTTACTTAAGTTGTAAAAAAAATGAGATTGAACAGAAATCAGTTGACCGAAAAACCGGAGGCTGAGCCCAGAAAGGGCTCAGCCTTTAATAATATAAAAATAAAGAGGGAGAGGTGATAACAGATGATCAGGAGCAAAGGCACCTAAAGATAATGTTCAATGAACAGGGTGTGGGTTATCTGGAGATCTTCAAAATAGTTATAAGCAATCTAAGGGCTGGTTGCTTATAACTTGCCCCATGTTAAAGCTATGAAGTATCAATACAAATAATAGCTGAAGTATGAATTGACGCGAAATACATGTAAAAAGAAAGAAGGTTTGTTATGGCTGAAAACAATTACGGGTTTGATACCTTAAAAATCAGAGCGGGTTATGATTCCAAAGAACATAATTATGCAGTGGCAGTTCCCATTTACCAAACGGTTTCGTATGATCTCGGCAATACGGAAAGAGCGGAAAGGTTGTTGGGTCTTGATGAGCTGGGCTACGTTTATACCAGGATCGGCAATCCGACCGTGAGTGTTTTGGAACAGCGGGTAGCAGCTTTGGACAGGGGAAAAGGGGCGGTTGCGCTGGCTTCAGGGATGGCGGCAGTATCGTATACGCTGCTCAATCTGGCGGAGGGAGGCGGAAGAATTCTCACAACCCCCAGGCTGTACGGGGGAACTTTTGATGAACTAAAGAATTTATTCCCCAAATACGGGGTCAATATTGATTTTGTAGAAGATTCCGAGGATCCAGAGGCTTACCGGAAAGCCATCCGTCCGGATACCAAAGCGATTTTAATAGAATCCATCAGCAACCCGAATGCAACCCTGCTGGATATCGAAGCAATTGCTCAAATAGCGCATGAACATGATATTCCCCTGGTTGTTGATAATACCTTCGCAACCCCATATCTTCTCAATCCGTTTCAGTACGGCGCCGATATCATCATTTATTCTGCTACCAAAGCGCTGGGCGGACATGGGACCACCTTGGCAGGATTAATCGTAGAAAGCGGAAAATTCAACTGGGACAACGGCAAATTCCCTCAATTCCAGGAACCAGGGTATACGCTCAGGGAACGGAAAAGCGGACGGGAACGGACTATTTTAGAGGTATTCCCGGATAATCCGTTTACAAACAGGATCCGTCTGCTCTACCTTGCTTATTTCGGAGCGGCTTTAAGTCCGTTCGATGCTTTCCTGATTCTGCAAGGACTGGAAACCCTTTCGGAAAGAGTGGCAAAACAAGTGGCTAATACCGAAAAGATTATTAAATATTTGGAAAATCATGACAGGGTGAGCTGGGTGAGCCATCCTTCCGCCCAAAACAGCAAATATAAAGAACTGGCAGCCAGATATTTTCCCAAGGGGGCCGGTTCGGTCTTTACTTTCGGGTTTAAAGGGAGCCAGGAAGAGAGCGAAAAGTTCATCAATTCAGTGAAACTTTGGAATTACCATGCCAACGTCGGGGATGCCCGGTCCTTGATTATTAATTCTCCCAAAACCACGCATGGAGAATTAAATCCGCAGGAACAGGTTTTAGCAGGGATTCTTCCGGAAACAATCCGTCTTTCCGTCGGGTTGGAGGATGCGGCTGATCTGATTGCGGATCTGGATCAGGCTTTCAGCAAAGTATTTGAATAGGAAAAAAGAGTAAATAGGGTAGGAGAGGAAAGAAATGAAAAGATTTCATCAAGCCTTAGCTGTTTCCTTAGTGCTTGTCCTTATTTTCGCGCTAGCAGGCTGCTCGAGAGGTGCCAAACCGGCTGACAATAGCAATGCCCAGAGTACGGATACTGCCAAACAATATAAATACGGCAAACTGAAAATTCAGGCCCTGGGTGGCGCGGTCTGCGGAGCACCTGCTTATGTGGCCTATGAAAAGGGCTTTTTTGCGGAAGAAGGTTTCGATGTGGAACTGGTCAGCGGGACAATGGAAACAAATAAAACCGGACTGGCGACCGGCGAATTCACAGTGACGAATGGAGATTTTGTCTGGTTTACGTCAATTCAGCAAGGACTGGACTTAAGGGTTATCGGCGGACTGCATAAAGGCTGCATCCGCTTGGTTGTTCCTCCGGGATCCAGTATTAAGACGGCAGCCGATCTGAAAGGCAAAACCATCGGCGTGGATGAGATCGGCGGCGTTCCCATGGCGGTGGCGAGCGTGGTAGCCGCCAATGCGGGACTCGATCCGCAGAAAGATGTGAAGTGGCTGGCTTATCCCCTGGATCAATTGGAAGAATCGATTAAAAAGGGTGAAGTGGATGCCTTCGCGGCTTGGGATCCCTTTGGCAAGCTTGCTGAAGTGAACAGTAATTATACGGTGCTCTCCAGTATTTCCGAAGATCCGATCTTTAAGGGCAGGAGTTGCTGCTTCCTATATGCTTCAGGCAAAGAAGTGGATGCCAATCCGGAAAAAGTGAGGGCGATAGCCAGGGCCTATCAGAAGGCAACGGAGTGGATAGCCGCTCATCCGGAAGAAACGGCCAAACTGGAAATTGAAAAGAAATATGTAGCTGCCGATAATGCAGAGCTCGTTACCCAATTGATTAAAGACTATGATTTTAAGTACACAACGGCGCAAGCTAAAGATGATGTCAATTACTTTGTGAAGCAATTCAGCAAGACCGGGTTCCTGAAAAAAGATACCGATCCTGTTGCTTTTACCCAAAAAGTGTATTATGACGTTTTTGGTTCTTCCAAGTAAAACAATTCAGGGCCGGTTTTAACAAATTCCTGCCGAAGGCAGCAGCTGGTCGGGGGTTAAGCCTTGATTTGCTGCTGATTCCCGGCAGGGGCTCACTTTGTCAGGTATTCAGGTAGCGGAAAGGAAGTGTACAGTGAGCAAGCTTCAAGATCAAAAATCAATTCGTTTTCCTCAAGGGACAGTTAGAGAGTATTCCTGGAACATTTTACAGATTGTCTTATTTGCCGGTGCACTGCTGGTCAACTTGGTTATACCGTCAAAGCATATGGTCGATTTGTTTCCTTACCGTGTCGTCCTGGGGATATTCCTTCTTATTTTCCTTGTTCAAATCATTGTTTCTTTTTCTAATAATAACGTGAAAAGAAAAATTCAATACAGCGCCCAGTTTTATTGCGCTCTCGGTGTTGCTTTTATCCTTTGGGACCTGCTGACTGAAAAATTCAATTTGCTCCCCTTGCCTTTTTTCCCAAGCCTGGCGCAAATTATTCAGGTGATGGTGGAAGATGCTGCGACGCTGCTGCTGAGTACGGGGTACTCTATCAGGCTCCTGGTGATCGGTTTTGTTATTGGCTTATTGCTCGGCCTCATCACGGGAGTATTGATGGGATGGTACAAAAAATGGCATTACTGGCTTTTCCCGGGAATTAAGATTATTGGGGTGATTCCGGCAACTGCCTGGATACCCATTGTAATGATTATTTTTCCCTCAAGCTTCTATGCCAGCATTGCGCTGATTGTAATCAGCGTCTGGTTTCCTGTAGCGTTTATGACCAGCACCGGGATCGCCAATATTCCCAACAGTTACTTCGAAGCGGCCAAAACGCTGGGAGCCGGTGAAAAATTCCTTATTTTTAAAGTAGGGATCCCGGGGGCCATGCCTTCCATCATCA
The DNA here is from genome assembly GCA_031628995.1 of Bacillota bacterium LX-D. Taxonomy (NCBI): domain Bacteria; kingdom Bacillati; phylum Bacillota; species Bacillota bacterium LX-D. The sequence goes on from JAVLUO010000006.1 coordinate 101,709, forward strand.
CCGGGGTTTATATGGCCACGGCCTTGGCGTTTACCACGCTGGTCGTTTCCGAAATGATTGGGGCTAAGGCCGGTCTGGGCTGGTATATCAACTGGGCCAAAGGCTGGTCCAATTATGCCAAAGTATACGCTTCCATCATCATTATGGCTGTTGTTTTCTCTTTGTTGATGGCTCTGTTCTTTAAAATAAGGGACCGGCTTTTAATCTGGCAGAAGGGGTTGTTGAAATGAACGATGCAACCAGGGGCTACATTATGATCAAGAATGTGGACAGAGTTTACGTGGATGCCCACGGGAATGAAATTGAGGCTTTGAAAGATGTCAATTTGGATATCCGCCCCGGACAATTTATCTCCTTTATCGGTCCTTCCGGGTGTGGCAAAACAACCTTGCTGCGGCTGATTGCCGGGCTGGATGAGCCCCAAAACGGCCAAATTTATTTGGACGGCGAGTTGGTGAAAGGGACCCATTATGAACGGGGTCTGGTCTTTCAGCAAGCCAACCTGTTTCCGTGGATGACGATTGAAGAAAATATTGCCTGCGGACCGAAAGCCCGGGGAATTTATAGGTATTCAACAGAGGAGATCAGGGAATTTATCGAGCTTGTAGGTTTAAAAGGATTTGAAGAATCTTATCCCCATCAGGTTTCAGGCGGAATGGCGCAAAGAGCTTCCCTGGCCAGGGCTTTGATTAATCACCCGAGAGTATTGCTGCTTGATGAACCGTTGGGTGCTTTGGATGCTTTTACCAGGATGAATCTTCAGGATGAATTATTAAGATTGTGGCTCGAAAGAAACACCACGATGATTCTGGTGACCCATGATGTTGATGAAGCGGTGTACTTGAGTGATCAGATCGTGGTTATGACGCCCAGGCCCGGAAAAATTGTTCAAATTGTGAATGTGGAGATTGGCAGACCAAGAGATCGCAGCGATGCCGACTTTATTCAGATCCGGTCCAAGATTCTTAAAATTCTCCAATTTGCAGGCGAGAAAAAGTCACCGGAATACTATTTATAAAGATTTTTGTGTAGAGTAGAGGAGGGATTTGATGAGTGACATTAATTTAAAAGCAGCGGAAGTCACGATCCGGGAAATACGCCTTGGCTCGATTACCGGTTTTGAAGGAACAGCGGCACAACTGGTTCAGTGTGCCCAAGCCGGAAACTTAAGAGACAACTCGCGCTCTTTCAGCCAATGCATGGGCTGCAGTTCAGGGAATGCGTTTTGCCAGCTGGCTATGATTCAGGATGCGGCCGTCATCAATCATGCCCCTGTGGGTTGTGCCGGGGATTTCTTCGGCTTTAATTTCACATACCGGGTGGAACAAATGAAACGCAACCTGCCGCCGGTGATCGGCCGCTATTTCAATACCAATATTGAAGAGAAGGATACGATTTACGGTGCGGCTGAAAAATTGGAACAGACTATCCGGGCTGTCTACCAACGGGTGAAACCCAACGCTATTTTCGTCACGACTTCCTGTGCTTCCGGCATTATCGGGGATGATGTGGAGAGTGTGACTGATCTATTAACGGAAGAACTGGGGATTCCGGTGGTGGCCTGTTTCTGTGAGGGGTTTAAGTCTAAAATCTGGACGACCGGATTTGATTCGGCCTATCATTCCATTGTCCGGAGGATTGTAAAGCCGCCCCGGAAAAAGACAAACAAAGTCAATATTATTAACTTCTGGGGAAGCGATATTTTTGACGGGTTGCTGAAGCAATTAGGCTATGAGGCTAATTATATCGTCCCGTTTTCTACCATTGCCCAGTTGGAACGAATTTCCGAGGCGGCGGCCACCATTCAAGTCTGCCCGACGCTGGGAAGTTATCTCGGAGCAGCGCTGGAACAGGTCTACGGTGTTCCGGAAATCAAAGCTCCGCCGGCTTACGGGATAGCAGCGACCGATGCCTGGCTGAGAGAATTGGGCAAAGTCCTGGACAAGGAAAGCGAAGCAGAAGAAATTATCCGTACGGAAAAAGCCGGAATCCTGCCCAAACTGGAAGAGTACCGGAGCAAACTGAAAGGCAAGACTTGCTATGTGACGGCCGGAGCCGCCCACGGCCATGCCTTGATTGCACTGCTGAGGGAACTGGGTTTGGAGGTACAGGGGGCTGCTATCTTCCACCATGACCCCCTCTATGACAACGGCGATCCCCAGTCGGATATGCTGGCCCATGCCGTGCGGACTTACGGGGATATTCCCAACTATAACGTCTGCAATAAACAGGCCTATGAACTGGTCAATATCTTGAACAGGGTCCGGCCGGATATTATGATTGCCCGCCACGGGGGCATGACGCTTTGGGGAGCTAAGCTGGGCATTCCTACGCTGCTAATTGGGGATGAGCATTTCGGGTTTGGCTACCAGGGAATTTTGAAATATGCGGAAAGGATTTTGGAAACTATGGACAACAAAGAATTTGTGACAAACCTGGCTAAACACAGCACCATGCCTTATACCAAATGGTGGCTCGAACAGAACCCCTATGCTTTTTTGGGAGGAAATGCCCATGTCCAACTTTATTGAACAGCCCAGGTACTCCTGCGCCTTAGGGGCCCAACAAACGGTTATCGCGATAAAAAGGGCGGTCCCGGTGGTGCATTCCGGGCCTGGCTGCAGCGTCAAAATCTGCAGTCTGATTGGCCAGGGGGAAGGGTATGCGGGGGGCAGCACCATTCCCTGCACCAATTGCAGCGAGAGCGAAATTGTTTTCGGCGGGGTGGATAAACTGCGTGGGGTAATTGACGGCGCTTTCAAGGTCATCGATGCCGATTTATATGTGGTGCTCACCGGCTGCACGTCCGATATTGTCGGGGATGACATCGGTCAGCTCACCCGGGAATATCAGGAACAGGGGAAAGCAATTGTTTATGCCGAGACCGGAGGGTTTAAAAGCAATAACTATGTCAGCCATGATGTCGTCGTGAAGGCAATCATCGACCAGTATGTGGATAAATTTGCCCAACGGAAAGAAGAGAAAATAGCGGGACTTGTCAATGTTTTTGCGACCATTCCTTATCAGGACCATTATTGGAACGGCAATCTCTACGAAATAAAAAGAATTTTGGAAGGCATCGGGCTTAAAGTCAATATTTTATTCGGGAACGAGTCGCAAGGTGTCCAGGAATGGCTGACCATTCCCCGGGCCGAGTTTAATATTTTGATTTCCGCCTGGCCGGGACTGGAAATCGTTCAGCATCTTCAGGAAAAGTACGGAACTCCGTTCTTTCATTTCCCTTATCTGCCGATCGGCGGCGTGGAGACATCCAGGTTTCTTAGGGAGATAGCGGCTTTTGGCAGGCTAGACCCGGCCAAAGTGGAATCCTTTATAGCAGCTGAAGAAGAAAAGTTCTATTCCTATCTGGAACGAACTGCTGATTTCATGTTGGAATTCCGTTACGGTTTGCCCAGGTCTTTCTATACTATTCTTGATGCAACTTATGCCATCGGGTTTGCTAAATACCTGTTAAATGAGCTTGGCATCCTGCCGGCAAAACAGTATATTGTCGATGATACCCCGGAAAAATACCGGGATAATATCCGGGAACAGTTCCGGCATATATCCGAGCTGCGCTCCGCAGACGTAACATTTGCAATCGACGGTGGTCAAATCCAGGAAGAAATCCGACGGGACGCACCGAAAAACCGGTCACTTATCCTCGGCAGCGGATGGGAAAGAGACCTGGCCAATGATATCAAGGGCGATTTGCTGCCGGTCAGTGTTCCGGTGACTTACCGCCTCATTCTAAACTGCGGTTATGCCGGCTACAACGGCGGTTTAAGAGTAATAGAAGATATCTATGACCGGGTGCTCCACACCTACCGGTAATGGCGGAAGAAAATTTGCGGAGCGGAAGTCGGGATGGGTATTAGCTTCCTGATAAAATCAGACAGAATCAGATAGAAAAGTAAAGGAGGAAAAAATATGCCGCACCGGATTGCCCTGGCCAGCTCAAACGGAAAAGTGATTGATCAGCATTTTGCTCAGGCGCGCAATTTTCAGATCGTCGATCTTTTTGAAGACCGCTATCTCCTGGTGGAAACAAGAAACATTCAGCCTGTTCCCGGCGGGAAAGGGCACAGTACCGGTGTTTGGGAAAACATCGCCGGGCTTTTGGCTGATTGTGAAGGGGTTTTTGTCAGCCGGATCGGCTATGGGGCAGCTGCCTATCTAAATTCTATTGGCTTAAGGGTCTTTGAAGCCCCATATCCGCTGGAAAGTGTCCTGAAAAAGCTGCTTGCGGGTAAAATTCTGGAAACGGAGAAAGAGTCAAATGAATAAAGAGTCAATGGAAGAAGGATTAAAAGTAAAACAAGATAAAAAAAGCAGTTAATCATAAGGAGCGTTTAACGTATGACAATCAAAAAAGAGCAAAAACCACAAAGGCCACAGAAGGAGCGCATCGAAACCCGCTTGATCCACGGAGGGATTGATGGGGATCCCAGGACAGGGGCTGTCAGCGTTCCCATTTACCAGACCTCAACGTACAGGCAAAAAGCTTTTGGGCAGTCCCCGGAATATGAATACTCGCGCACCGGCAATCCGACCAGGGAAGCCTTGGAGAAGCTTATTGCCGAACTGGAAGGGGGGACGCACGGGTTTGCCTTTGCTTCAGGTATGGCAGCGCTCACCGCTGTTCTGCTGTTGTTTCAAAGTGGAGAAAAAATTGTCATCTCCAACAATGTCTATGGCGGAACCTTTCGCATTTTAGATAAAGTGTTGAAACAATTCGGGCTGAGCTACGAGATAGTCGATACGACGGACCTAGATCTTTTGGAAAAAGCTTTTGCTGATAAGGCGGCGGCCGTTTTGCTGGAGAGTCCGGCCAATCCCCTTTTAACCGTCACCGATATTGCCGGAGTGGCGGCCCTAGCCAAAGCGCGGGGAGTGCTGACCATCGTGGACAATACCTTTATGACCCCTTATTTGCAAAGACCTTTGGGGTTGGGAGCGGACATAGTGGTCCATAGCGCCACCAAATATCTGGGTGGGCACAGCGATCTGGTGGCAGGTTTAGCGGTGGTGAACAGTGCGGAACTCGCGGAAAGACTTCACTTTATCCAGAACGCCACGGGCGGCATCCTGGAACCATTCGATTCCTGGCTGTTGATCCGGGGAATCAAAACATTGGGGGTCAGAATGGATCGGCATTTGGAAAATGCCCGGTATCTCGCAGAATTTCTCCGTGGTCAGCCGGGAATTAAAAAAGTATTCTATCCAGGATTTCCGGACAGCAGCGGGTATGCTATTCAGCAGAAACAGGCGTCAGGTCCGGGTGCAATCATCTCTTTTCTTCTTTCCGAGGAATATGAACTTTCCAGATTTTTTGAAAACCTGGATTTGATCATTTTTGGAGAAAGCTTGGGAGGGGTGGAGTCCCTAATCTGCCACCCTGCTAGTATGACCCATGCAGCGATTCCGGCCGAAATACGCCGGCAGGTTGGAATCGAAGACAATCTGGTCCGGTTATCGGTAGGGCTGGAGAACAAAGAGGACCTCACCGATGATTTGACCAAAGCATTAACAGCAGCGAGAAAAAATAGGCGCTAAAAGCTTGCGCCAGTTAAGTTTTCTATAAAGGGTGAAGGAAATGGTATCAGCAAAAAAAACGATTGATCTGATCGGCAATACCCCTTTAGTGGAAGTGACGTGCTTTGATGTCGGTGTTTGCCGCTTGTTTCTCAAGCTGGAATCCCAGAACCCCGGGGGCTCGATTAAGGATCGCATCGGTCTGGCCATGGTTGAGCAGGCTGAAAAAGATGGCAAGATTCAGCCCGGAGATACGTTAATCGAAGCCACAGCAGGCAATACCGGACTGGGACTGGCCCTGGCGGCGATTACCAAAGGTTATAAGCTTATTCTAGTAATTCCGGACAAAATGAGCATTGAAAAAATTAATCATTTAAAAGCGATGGGGGTAGAAATTGTTATCACCCGGTCCGATGTAGAAAAAGGGCATCCGGAATATTATCAGGACTATGCCCGGCGGTTGTCCCAGAAAATCCCGCATTCCTTCTATGTCAACCAATTTGACAATCCGGCAAATCCGCTGGCCCATGAAAGGACAACGGCTCCGGAAATCTGGGGACAAACAGGACATGAGGTGGATGCGATTGTTGTCGGGGTCGGTTCGGCCGGGACATTGAAAGGACTAACCAATTATTTTCAAAAAGTGAAACCGGACTTGGAAATAATTCTGGCTGATCCCCGGGGTTCGGTACTGGCTGACTATGTGAACCAGGATCAGATTCCTCGAGCTGGCAGTTGGTTGGTGGAAGGAATTGGCGAAGATTTTGTACCTCCGCAATTTGATTGCTCTTTGATCAAAAGAGCCTACACAGTCAGTGATTTAGAAAGCTTCGAGGCGGTTAGAACCTTATTGCGGCGGGAAGGGATCCTGGCCGGTTCTTCCACCGGAACGATGTTGAGCGCAGCGGTTCAATATGCCAAGGAGCAAAATGAACCGAAAAACATTGTGACCTTTGTTTGTGACAGCGGCAATAAATATCTTACCAAAATGTTTAATGATTTTTGGATGATCGATCAGGGTTTTATTCCCAAAAAAGATCAGGGGAACCTTGAGGCTTTGGTAACAAGGAAATATTCCGAAAGAAGCGTTATCAGTGTAAACCCCGAAGATACGCTGTTGAATGCCCACTCCAAAATGCGGCTCTATGATATTTCCCAAATACCCGTACTTCAGGACAATAAAGTTGTTGGTATTATTGATGAATGGGATATTTTAACCGCCGTGGAAAACGATGAACAGAATTTCAAAAAAACCATCGGGAATTATATGGCTAAAAATGTGGTGTCCGTATCTCTTGATGACGACTTAGGCAAAGTTGCGGAAATCTTAAAAAAAGATACTTGGTTATTGTGAAAAAGGAAGAGCAATTTTACGGCCTGATTACCAAAATGGATTACCTCAATTATTTGCACCGCAAGCTGAAATAAAAATAGAGGAAAGAAGGAGATAATTATTTCAGAACTAAAAAATTTAAAAAGTACCAAACAGAACAAAATTTTTAAGGGGCTGGGGGTTGCTGCTTTTGTTATTTTTTTATTCATATTTTTCTTACCGAGCATTGTTCCCGTTTGCCAGATGCAGATTCAAACCGCTTCCGGAGAGTCTGTGCCTATGCGCTGCTTTTATGCCTTTCTGGCTGTCAAGGCGATTGCTCTGTTGGGGGCGGCTGAATCGGTAATCCTGTTTTTGGTCCGGGAAAAACAGGCCAGAATTTTCGGTGGAGCTGCAATCATATTGTCCGCACTGGTCATACTTGCTATCCCCCAGTCCTGGGTGATCGGTATTTGCGGCCCTGCGGATTTCCCTTGCCATGGAACGTATTTCTGGACCGTGATTGCCGGTATTGTTCTCATTGTTTTAGGGGCTTTTACTCTTTGGTTTAGTTCCAGAAAGTTAAAACGTGGAGTTTCTGATGATCAGGCTGATAGTTAGATCCTTGCTTCACCGCAAAGCCCAAAGTCTGGCAACGATTTTAGCAGTATCCGTGGGTATCGCCCTGCTGCTTTTTGTAGCAGTTTTGAGGCAGGGATTGTTTCAAGGGCTGGAAGAGCAGGCCGGAAAGTTATTAAAGGAATTTGGACTTGGGGAGAAACTTTACCATAAGCCCCAGGAACTGAGTTTGGCCAAATCCGCAGAGTAGCGGCGGCCCGGGCTTTACTGCTCGAACCTTCCCTTATCCTGGCCGACGAACCCACTAATGACCTAGACCCGTTGCTCGCAGCCGAGTTGACAGATATTTTGCTGGCTTACAAGGAACGGGGAAGCGCTGTTACATGTTAGACTGGCCGAAGTAAACACTAAGCAAACCTGGCCTACACTGCGTTCAGAACTAGAAGATTTGCATTTAATAGAATACGAATCAATTGATGGCAAGATGTTACAAAGAACTGAATTAACCGATGCTCAAAAAAGAATTCTTTCATTGCTTCAACTTCCCGAACCCCAGAAAATATGGGATATTTCCCTTCGGAGGGGGCAAAAACCGCAGACACACTCCAAATTATCCACAGGTGCTCTAGTCCTTATGCAGCAAGGGTTTGAGGTACTTCTTGTGCCTACATACTGTCGAAGCCGAGAATAAGCAGCTGTATAATACAAAAAAATACTAACAAAAAAATATTAAATATTAACTATTGACAAATCTTAAAAACAAAACTATTATTTTCTTAAATTTTACTAAAACTATAGACATTATAGGTTTTAAAAAGGAGGCATTTCCTATGGGAAAAATTTATGAAGATCTGACAGATCTGATCGGCGGGACTCCCTTGGTGAGATTAAAAAAAGTTTCAGCAGGATTAAAGGCGGATATCGTTGTTAAGCTGGAATCTTTTAACCCGGGGGGGAGCGTCAAAGACAGAATTGCCCTGAGTATGATCAAAGCGGCAGAGGAACAAGGTCTGATCAATAAGGATTCCGTAATTATTGAACCGACCAGCGGCAATACCGGAATCGGTTTGGCTTTTGTAACGGCTGCCAGGGGATACCGGCTGATTCTCACCATGCCCGATACCATGAGCATTGAAAGGCGCAACCTGCTTAAAGCCTATGGAGCGGAGCTTGTTTTAACCCCAGGGGCTGAAGGGATGAAAGGTGCCATCAAAAAAGCTTCGGAACTGGCCGACGAGATTCCTAATTCCTTTATTCCCCAGCAATTTGAGAATCCAGCCAACCCGGAAATCCACCGGAAAACAACAGCGGAAGAAATATGGGCCGATACCGACGGGAAAATAGATATCATTATTGGCGGTGTCGGAACAGGCGGAACCATCACCGGGATTGGTGAGATAATAAAATCCCGGAAACCTGACTTGAAAGTGATCGCTGTGGAACCCAATGATTCTCCGGTTCTTTCCGGAGGGAAGCCGGGCCCGCATAAGATCCAGGGAATTGGAGCCGGTTTTGTTCCCAAGGTTTTGAATTTAGGCATTGTGGATGAATTTTTTAAGGTAACCAATGAACAGGCCTTTGAAACCGGGCGGATACTTGCCAAAGAAGAAGGCATCTTGGTCGGTATTTCTTCCGGAGCGGCCACTTATGCAGCCTTGGAAGTGGCCAAACGTCCGGAGAACGAAGGGAAACTGATTGTTGTAGTACTGCCTGACACCGGAGAAAGATATTTAAGTACGGCTTTATTCCAAGAAAATTAACCTATACAAAAGACGGAGGCCATGATGAGCCAGACAGAAAGAGGAAAATAGAAACTAAAGACAGGTTTGGCAGAGATGTTGAAAGGTAGAGTCATCATGGATGTGACGACTCCGTAACAGGCTAAAATTGCAGAAGAAGCCGGGTTAGCAGCGGAACTGCAAGACAGATTGCAGGTAGCGGGAGTTGAAGTAATGGAAACCCGTTTGACCCATTTAGCTTATGCTACGGAAATCGCCAGCGCTATGCTGCAGCGTCAACAAGCATCGGCGATTATTTCGGCTCGGCAAAAAATTGTTGAAGGAGCTGTGGGTATGGCTCAAATGGCAATTGCTAAGCTGGAACAAGAAGGAGTAGTTGAGCTGGATGAAGAACGGAAAGTTGCGATGATCAATAATTTAATGGTTGCCATTGTATCCGACCGAGCTGCTCAACCGGTATTAAACACAGGAAGTTTGTATTAAGGAATTCCCATGGCGGCAAGAAAAAATTTTCCTTTACGAATTGATCCTAAACTCTATAGCATTTTAGAACAATGGGCAGCTGATGAATTGCGCAGTGTCAACGGACATATTGAATTTCTCTTGCGGGAAGCAGCCCGTAAAGCTGGGCGTTTAATGGAGAAACAAAGTGCTGAGAAAAACGAGAAATAAGAAATAAAGCAAAGAAAAACCTGCAGTCGGTGAAGAGGCAGGTTTTTTTACTAAATAATATTGTTAAAGTTAAAAAATAAAGATATAATTAGATTTTTAACTATAAACGTTTTTCATGGATCATTTGATATATTTAGAAAAAACCATTTTAGATGTTGAAAACGAAATAAATCAATGTCTAAGTCCATACCGTCAAGAGATTACACTGTTGAGTTTACTACCCGGAGTTAGTTTAGGAAACAATAAAAGTGTTGGTAAAAAAAGTAAGCAGACAACTCCCGGAGGTAAAACACTAAAAGAAGTACTATGTGAATGTGCATAGGTTGCATCAAAAACCAAATGCCAATCGAAAGCTTTTTACCTTTATTTATTCATCTCAAACAAAGATTTAAGTTTTTCAAAAAAATCTTTGGTATGTTTCAATAGTACCGCCGCAATAGTTTTCGTCTGGGTCACTGGGATACATGTCAAAAACAAGATTATTGGGATCATTTTCACATTTATAAACATTCATATTACAATCTTTTCCTGAAACTTTAAGAACAAGTTGTACTTTACCCATAGTTCTCACCCCCTTACTTTTAGGATAATAGTATTGCACAGCTTAAAAAATAATTCCTATTTTTGTGACTTAATACGTATGCTATCTTTAAAAGTTGAGTAGTTTTTAAGAAGTGGATAGAGAATTATAGTGCTGCTGCATATTAGGGGGAAAGAAAAAAGCAACTTATTTTGGATGACAAATAAAAAAGGCGGTTAAATTAACCGCCTTTTTTTACTGCTGTTGATTTAAATCATTGTTAGAACTTAGATTAGCATTACTACGGCGTTCCTCTGCTCATTTTAAAGATAGTTACATATGATGCATCCCTGGCATATGAGGGGACGTAATAATCATGGGGTCAACCATACCAAAAATCATAGCGATATGAGCAACTACCAGGAAGCCGCCTACCAGGGTAAAGTGAATTTTCAACTTTTCTTCAAAGGTCTTATTCTTAAAGATTAAACCCAATTCCATCAAGGCTATGGGAAGAAGGAATAAGACACCGCTAAGATAAAAACCTACAGCTACTACATCAACCCAGGTATTCCATCCTCCTGTAGCAGTTAGGGGAATAACGGCAGTTTGCATTAAATAGATAAAAATGCCGGTAAAGTAGAATCCATCAAAAATCCCTGCTATTTTGCTAATAGTTTTAATGGGGCCACTTTTAATTCTGTTAAAAATAATAATAAATTCTGTAATAGTAATCGTTTCTGCCAGAATAACCGGAATTGCCATGAAAATAATCAAGTTCCAAGGTTGGTTTTCGGCTAGAAGCCCCATGTAGTGTGTCATATTCATTTAATCGACCACCTTTCTATAGTTTTCATAATGTACTTGTACTATAACAAAAAGATGTGAAGAAACTTTATTGGAAATGTGATCAATTTGTGAAATTTTCTAATCAAAGAACCGAAGTAAAGAAGTAAAATAGTTAGGGGCGCATTATTAAAGACATATTTGAAAAATAATAATGACAACTCCAACTATACCTGGTGAAAGATATGAGGTAGAATAGCAATATGACTAGAAAAAATATTCTGGTAGTTGACGATGAACCCAAAATGAGGGAATTGATTTCCTTATATTTGACTAAAGAAAATTATCAAGTGGTTACCGCTGAGGACGGATTACAGGCTTTGCAGGAACTTGATAAAGGTACCCCATTCAGTTTATTTATTATTGACGTTATGATGCCAAATATGGATGGATTTACCTTATGTAAGGAAATCAGGCGTATTTCCGACAAACCTGTGGTTTTTCTTACGGCCCGTGGCGAGGAGCATGAACGCTTATTGGGATTTGAGAGCGGGGCCGACGACTATATTGTAAAACCCTTTAGCCCAAGGGAGTTGTTAGCCAGAGTCAAAGCTATTTTGAAAAGAACAGAGTCTACTTTGGAAGCAGCAGGTAAACAAACCTATGGTGACATAACAATAGATATAGAAGGCAGGGAAGTAAAACTGGGTGCTAAAAAGCTGAACTTGTCACCAAAAGAATTTGATCTGTTGGTTTATCTAGCTAAAAATTCGGGTAAAGTTTTGTCTCGGGAACAAATTACAGAAAACGTCTGGGATTATGAATACTATGGTGACCAAAGAACTGTTGATACCCATATTAAAAAACTACGAGAAAAACTGATGGATAAGACAGAAAAGTATATAAAAACAGTATGGGGTGTTGGTTATAAATTTGAGGTGGAGTGAACAATGACCAGAAGCATTGTTGCTAAGTTATGGATAACTATAGTGCTGTTAATCATTGTAGTGTTCATTGTCTTGGGTCTTGGTTTATTTCAGGCTGTGGGGAATTACTATTATACTCAAATAGCCAGCAACCTTATTAGCCAGGGCCAAGAGGTTATTAGCTTGTATGCCGAAGACCCTGTTGAGTTTCAAAAGACCAAGGAGATTGATCATATTTCCCGCATTATCAAAGCCCACATAATTATTTTAAACGAAAAAGGAATCGTCCAGATCTGCAACCAGATGAGGCATCTGTCTCCGGGCTCCCTTTTTGAGGAGACGGAACTGACGCAAATCTTTCATGGGGAAATAGTAGCAAAGAGAGGGTATCATCATACCTTCGATAACCAAATGTTATCCGTTGGGCTCCCAATTATGAAGAATAATAAAGTTGAGGAAGCTTTGCTGATCTATACCCCTATCGCTCCTTTATCAGCAGCGTTAAATACTTTTCGTGGCATTATTTACTGGGGTTTACTAATAGCTGTTATTTTAACATCTATCTTGGCTTTTTTTCTTTCCCGTACCTTATCAAGACCTCTGATTAGAATGAATCAAGTCGCCTTAAGCCTGGCCAAAGGTGATTATAGCCAACGAGTTACGGTGAAAAGTAGGGATGAGGTAGGAGCGTTAGGTGCATCATTAAATTTTCTCTCAGAGCAGTTAAAGAAAAACATTTCCGAATTATCTTATGAAAAAGAAAAAATCGAAAATATTCTTATCGGTATGTCCGACGGTGTAATAACCTTTGACACTAAGGGGAAGATAGTTCTTTTTAACCCCCAGGCTAAACACCTACTTGTCGGTTGTGCTGAAATCGAAAGAAATAAGGTTCTAGAACATTGCATTTATCTAAATCAGCTCTACAAGTTATATCAGCGTACTATGGAAACTGGAAATCTAACACAAGGTGAAATAAATGTTCAGGGGAAAATCCTTTCTGCCAAGCTCTCTCCTTTATTTGATGAAACCAGTAAAAACCTAATTGGGGTAGTAACGGTGCTCCAGGATGTAACGAGAGAACGAAAACTAGAAGAAATGCGCCGTGAATTTGTCGCCAATGTCTCCCATGAACTAAGAACACCCATCAGCCTGATCCGGGGTTATTCTGAAGCTATCATTGATGGCGTTGCCGAATCCCCAGACCAAAGGAATAGTTTTCTTAAAATAATTCTGGAGGAAGCTAATAGGTTAAAATGGTTGGTTGAGGACCTTCTTGAATTGTCACGGCTGCAATCAGGTGCTATTTTATTAGAAAAAGAATGGATTGATCTTGTCCAAGTATTTGCCCAGCTAAAAGCCAGATTCCAAACATCATTTAATCAAAATGGAATAGATTTTCAGGTGGAAATCGGACCCGACGCAGCTTCCCTTTTAGCTGACCGCTTTAGGTTAGAGCAGGTGCTAATTAATTTAGTAAATAATGCCATACGTTATGCTGCTGGGGGGAAAATTGAAGTAAAAACGCGCAAAGTTAGAGATGGCGTTGAACTAAGCATTAGCGATACGGGTCAGGGTATCTCTGAGGAAGATTTGCCCTTTATTTTCGAAAGGTTTTACCGGGCGGATAAATCCAGGAACAGAGAAAGTGGGGGAACAGGTATCGGGCTTTCTATCGTAAAGAACATTATAGATGCCCATCAAGGTAAAATTTCTGTTACGAGTAAAGAAGGGAAAGGCACTATCTTTACAATAGTTTTTCCAAGCAGAACCTGTCCAAAAAGAACTTTTACCTGGTGTGTTAATTAATGCTTGAGGGTATTAAGTAGTATACCCTGGGGATTATGTGAACATTAAAGCCAAATGCGCAACACCTATTGCAGGTTGTTGCGCATTCTGTTAATTCGCAAAACAAAACACATAAAACAGATAGGAATAATAAAATATTTCTCTTGCTAGACAATAATGTATCCCGTATAATAACTTTATAAGAATAAAACCTATAGGAATGCTAAACATTACGGGAGGAGAGAGGGAAGTGAAAAATTACGGAAGAATAATTGGGATTGCTTTAACCTTGGCTTTAGCTGGAGGTTTGGCAGTGGGATGCGCATCTCAAGGCAAAGAAAGCAAAGCTAATCAACCGATTAAAGTCAGAACTGCTTTTTTTCCAAATATTACCCATTCCCAGGCCCTAGTAGGTAAGGCAGAAGGAAAGTTTCAGCAGGCTTTTGGTAACTCAGCCACCATTGAATGGAAGGCCTTTAACGCGGGGCCGGCTGAGATTGAAGCACTTTTTGCAGGGGAAGTTGATATTGGATATATAGGACCGGGACCTGCTATCAATGGCTACGTTAAGTCTAAGGGAGACTTGCAAATTATTGCTGGGGCTACTGATGGGGGTGCAATTTTAGTATCTCGGAAAGATTTAGTGATTAAAAATATTAAAGAGTTGAGCGGTAAAAAAATAGCTGTACCCCAATTTGGCAATACCCAGGATCTATCGTTGAGAAATCTACTGCAGCAAAACGGGTTACAAGATATAACTAAAGGGGGAACGGTAGAAATCAGGCAGGCTGAAAATCCCGACATTAAAACCCTACTAGATCGAGGAGAAATTGATGCTGCTCTGGTGCCGGAACCATGGGGGACTCGCTTAATTAAAGAAGTGGGCGCTAATGTAGTATTGGATTATAATCAAGTTTGGCGCAATGGTAAATATACAACAGCGGTGGTTATTGCTAGAAAAGATTTTATTAAACAACATCCTGATCTTGTGGAAAAATTCTTAAAAACCCATGTGGAATTGACTGAGTATATCAACAAAAATCCTGAAAAGGCTAAAGTGGCAGTGAATGCCCAGATCGATGAATTAACTCAGAAACCCCTAGCTCAAGAAGTACTAGATCAGGCTTTTAATCGTTTAACCGTTACCAATAATCCTGAAGCCGAATCTGTTTATGACTTTGCCAATTTGTCCTTTGCTGCTGGTTTTGTCAAAGAAAAGCCTGAGCTAAAAGATCTGTTTAATCTAGAAATTTTAAACAAAGTTTTAAAGGAAAAAGGACTACAGGAAATTAGATAGCTTTCCTCATTATAGGGTCCGGTTTTTTTAAAATACAATTCCTAGTAAACAGATAATAAAAGTAATAATAATTTAATATAAGCTGTTAAGGGGGGCTAAGTGGTGGGCATTAAAATTGAACATGTAAGTAAACGGTTTATTTCTAAACATAGTCAGACCCATACCTTGGATAACATCAACCTTGAAGTTAAGAGGGGGGAATTTTTATGTATCGTTGGTCCTTCTGGTTGTGGTAAATCAACTCTTTTGAATATTATTGCGGGACTGGAAAAAGCGTCGGAGGGCCTTGTTTTGTTAGATGGCAAAGAAGTTAAGGGAGCTGGTCCGGATCGAGCCGTTATGTTTCAAGAGTCAGCACTGTTTCCCTGGCTGAATGTAATCGATAATGTTGAGTTTGGCATGAAAATGGCGGGGATTCCAAAGGCAGAAATGAGGGCAAAAGCTTTAAAGTATTTGAAAATGGTGCACTTGACAAAGTTTCAAAATTCTTTTGTCCATGAGCTTTCCGGAGGAATGAAGCAGCGGGTAGCTTTAGCCAGGGCTTTAACCTTGGACTCAAGAGTACTTTTGATGGATGAACCCTTTGCTGCTTTAGACAGCCAGACAAAGAACATTTTGCAAGTGGAGCTCCAGCAAATATGGATGGAAACGGAGAAAACCATTATTTTTATAACCCATAACGTTGAAGAAGCTGTAATGCTGGCAGATAGAGTTGTTGTAATGTCTGCTAATCCGGGACGGGTGAAAAAGGAATTTCCGATCCAGCTTGCTCGCCCTAGACAAATAGAAAATTTGGATTTGGCCTATGTTGTGGCTGATGTGATGAAAGAACTGAAGGCGGAGGTGGAAAAGGTTGCAAAGGCTGAATTTGACAGCGACTGGAATCTGCAAAAAGATGTTGTTTTACATAATATTGATAATAATTTGGGAGCTGGTCTATAGAATTGGAGTGGATTGGTTAGGAATTTGGAAACCGTATATATTTCCATCTCCATTTTCCGTAATTGACACTCTCATTAGACTAATAGCTGATAATACTTTAGGAGTTGCCGTATTGGCCAGCGTTAAAAGGATTCTGCTAGGTTATACCATTTCTGTTCTCATTGGTGTATCGATAGGACTTGTCATTGTCAGGTTTAAGTACCTTGCTGAGAATCTTAGTGCCCTTATTCTAGGCTTACAGACTTTACCAAGCATTTGTTGGCTTCCCTTTGCCATCTTATGGTATGGGCTAAATGAGAGTGCCATTATCTTTGTTATAACCGTCGGTTCAACCTTTGCCATTTCCATGGCCGTAGAATCGGGAATAAAAAATGTCAACCCTCTTTATTTAAGAGCAGCGAAGACTATGGGAGCCAGTGGGTTCAAGGCTTATTGGAATGTCATTATTCCCGCTAGCCTGCCCAGTGTTATCTCCGGTCTAAAACAAGGATGGTCTTTTGCATGGCGGGCTTTAATGGCTGGGGAAATGCTATCAGCCACCAAAGGTTTGGGCCAGGTGCTAATGGTAGGTCGGGATTTGGCAGATATCAGCCAGGTAATGGCAGTCATGGTTGTGATTATTGTGCTCGGGTTACTAATTGATAAGCTTATTTTTGAAAGAATTGAAACAAATATCAGGTATCGCTGGGGTTTAGACAGAAGTTGATTATGTCAGGAGGAAAGATGATGAAAATTAGTGTTAATGGAAAAGACACTTTTTTGGAAAAGGAAATTACTGTGGCCGAAATGCTGGAAACTTTGAATGTTGAAATGAAGCAATATGTCACAGTCCAGATTAATGATGTGTTTATTGACCGAGAGGACTTCGAAAAAATAACCGTACGGGAAAGCGATATTGTTGAGTTTCTCTACTTCATGGGAGGCGGAGCTTATGACATTCACCAATGACCAATTGGAGAGATATTCCAGACATATTATTTTAAGTGAAGTCGGACCAAAAGGGCAAAAGAAGCTTTTGGATTCGAAAGTACTTATAATCGGAACTGGTGGCTTGGGTGCTCCGGCAGCCATGTTTCTGGCAGCTGCAGGAATCGGAACTATTGGCTTGGTTGACTTTGATGCTGTAGAGTTATCCAATTTGCAACGGCAGATTATTCATCAAACAAAAGACATTGGAAAGCCCAAAATAATTTCCGGAAAAGAAACAATTAATGAGCTGAATCCTGATGTTGATGTTGTAACATATCAAGTATGGGTTAGTGCCAGCAACATCACGGATATTATTAAAGACAAAGACTATGACTTTATCATTGATGGAACTGATAACTTTCCGGCTAAATTTCTCATCAATGATGCCTGCGTCCTAAACCAGAAACCCTTTTCCCATGCAGGAATTATTCGATTTGCGGGACAGACCATGACTTATGTTCCAGGTCAGGGACCATGTTATCGCTGTGTTTTTAAAAATCCTCCTCCTCCTGATGCCGTACCTACTTGTAAGCAGGCAGGAGTTTTGGGTGTAATGGGAGGCATTATCGGTACTATCCAGGCGACGGAAGCTATAAAGTATATCCTGGGTGTAGGAGAATTGCTGACAGGCCAACTTTTATTTTACGATGCTTTAGACATGGATTTTAGAAAGATAAAACTTGCCATTAATAAGAACTGCCAGATTTGTGGGGAAAATCCTACAATTAAGGAACTAATCGATTATGAGCAAGCGGTTTGCGAGCTAAAGAAGGTGAGAGATTGATTATCCTAACTAAAGGGCAATATCAGGAAATTTTAGATCATGGGTTGGGAGCATTGCCCAATGAAGCATGTGGCTTACTTGCAGGCAAAGTAGAGATGGATAAAAAAACTGTTGAGAAAGTTTATTTACTTACGAATATTGATCATAGTCCCGAACACTTTTCTATGGATCCCAAAGAGCAGTTTGCTGCAGTAAAGGATATGAGGAAAAATGGTTGGGTACTGTTAGGCAACTTCCACAGCCATCCTGAGTCGCCGGCTAGGCCATCTGAGGAGGATAAACGTTTAGCTTTTGATGGGGAAGCCAGTTATCTAATTTTATCTTTGCTGGATCGAGAACAGGAAGTACTTAAAAGCTTTAGAATCCAGGGCAGTAAAGTTTGGCAGGAGGAAGTCCAAATTATAGAGGAGGAATAAAAATGGACCAAGTGGATTACAAAGAACTTAAAAAAGGCGGTTTCATGAAACAAGTCCAAAAAGATTGTTTTTCCTTAAGATTAAGAGTTGTGGGTGGCCGGTTGTTGGCTAAACACTTGCAAAAGGTATCTGAAATCGCTGAAAAATATGGTCAGGGGTATATCCATATGACCGCTAGACAAAGCCTAGAGATTCCTTATATAAAGTTAAAGGATATTGATACTGTTAAACAAGAACTGGCGAAAACTGGTTTACAGCCTGGGGCCTGCGGTCCAAGAGTGAGAACTATCACTGCTTGTCAGGGATGTGCCATTTGTTCTGGCGGGCTGATTAATACGACTGAATTGGCTGAAGAATTTGATCAAAAGTATTATGCAAGGGAGCTTCCCCATAAGTTTAAGCTGGGGATTACAGGCTGTCGAAATAACTGTCTTAAGGCTGAAGAGAATGACCTGGGAGTTAAGGGTGGCCTTAAGCCGGAGTGGGTTGAAGATAAATGCAGCTTTTGCGGTCTCTGCGAAGTAGTTTGCCCTGCCAAGGCTATTAAAATAGACAAAGAAGAAAAACAATTACATTTTGATAACAAGCTTTGCAATTATTGTGGAAGATGCGTCAAGTCATGTCCTGTAGATGCCTGGGAAGGGGAAAGAGGTTTTATTCTTTACTTTGGTGGTTTGTTTGGCAACAGGATTGCCATTGGAAAACAGCTGCTCCCCATTATCTTCGGCAAGGAGACACTTCATAAAGTTATTGAAACGACCTTGAAGTTCTTCGAAAAATATGCTAAGCCCAGTGAAAGATTTAGAAATACCTTAGATAGAGTTGGTTGGAACTTGCTGGAAGATGAATTGAAAGAGGTGCTGAAATGAGCACAAAGAAGGTAAAGAATTCTATTGATATCACCGATGTTGTCTGTCCGTTGACTTTTGTTAAGGCTAAAGTTGCTATGGAAGAGTTAGAGGATGGCCAGGTTCTAGAAATCAGAATGAATGAGGGGGAACCAATCCAGAATGTCCCCCGCAGCCTTAAGGATGAAGGCCATAAGGTTTTGCAGGTGGTCAATAATGAAGACAAAACCTTTACTATTTTCGTTGAAAAGGGTGGATTGGCATGAGATTTAATACAGCCCTTTTACATGGGAATTTTGCCGCCGATGAGAAAACAGGTGCTACTACCACACCTATTTATCAGTCATCATCCTTTGAACATCAAAGTGCTGAAGAACTGGAAAATATATTTAAGGGTAGCGAACCAGGTTTCGTTTATACCCGCATTAACAATCCGACAATTGAAGCTTTTGAACGACGTATCGCCCATCTGGAGGGGGGCATCGGGGCTGTAGCCTGTGCCTCTGGAATGGCAGCTGTTACCTTGGCTTTAATGAACATACTTAAAAGCGGAGATGAGGTTGTTTCTGGCAGCGGTATCTTTGGAGGAACTTTCTCCCTCTTTGCGTGCTTAGAGGAATTCGGAGTAAAAACCCAATATGCTAAGGACAACAGTATTGCAAGTTTTAGAGAATGCATCAATGAAAAGACCAGACTGATTTTCCTTGAAACTATCGGTAACCCCAAGCTTGATGTTCCTGACATCCGGCAAATTGCTGAGTTGGCCCACCAAGAGGGAATCCCATTGATTGTGGATAATACATCCACAACACCTTACCTGGTAAAACCCTTTACTTTGGGGGCGGATATTGTTGTCCATTCCACATCCAAATATATTAATGGGAGTGGCAATTCTATTGGCGGTATTATTGTGGACAGTGGCAAATTCAAATGGAATTACGATAAATTTACTTCTCTAAAGGCCTACAAAAGATTTGGACCATTTGTTTATTTGGCCAAGTTAAGAAAAGGACTCTTTAAAGATTTTGGTGCTTGCATGGCCCCTTTTAATGCCTACCTAACTAGTATCGGATTGGAAACCTTGGGACTAAGGATGGATAGGCTTTGTGACAATGCCCAGAAGCTGGCAGTTAGTCTTAAGGAAAATAGTAAGGTTGTCAAAGTAAACTATCCCGGACTTGAGGAAAATGCCGATCATTTATTAGCGAAGGAACAATTCAACAATAAATTTGGTGGAATTTTAACCATCCGAGTAGGTACTAAAGAAAAGGCTTTCAAGGTGATTAATAGCTTGAAATATGCTTCTAATCTTGTCAATATTGGTGATACAAGAACTCTTACCATCCATCCTGCTTCAACTATCTATGCAACTAATAGCAGTGAGGAAAAGGAAAAAATGGGTGTCTATGAAGACCTCATTCGAATTAGTGTAGGATTGGAAGATATTGAAGACATTATTGAAGACTTTCAGCAAGCTTTGGAGAAAGTTGTGTGATCAATATGGACATACAAATAAAACAGCTGCAGACTGACATACTCATTATTGGCGGTGGTACAGCTGGTTGTTTTGCAGCTTTGACTATTGCAGAGAATTCCTCAGTTCGCGTTATTATTGCTGAAAAGGCCCACATTAAACGAAGCGGCTGCCTGGCAGCAGGGGTTAATGCCCTCAATGCTTATATCGTTAAAGGGCAGACACCGGAAGATTATTTGGATTATGTGGTTAAAGATGCAGAGGGACTGGTAAGGGAAGATCTGGTCTATACCTTAGCTGCCAGGCTGAATAGTGTCACACAAAAGCTGGAAGCGTTGGGATTAGTCATTTTAAAAGATGAAAATGGTGAATACGTAACTAGGGGTAAACGTAATATCAAAATTAACGGTGAGAATATCAAACCTATTTTGGCTCATGGGGTTGCTCAACACCCGACCATTCAAGTTCTGAACCGCATTAATATTATAGATTATATCAAGCAAGGTAACCGCATTATTGGTGCCTATGGTTTTTCTTTAGAAGACAGCAACTTTTATGTCATTCAAGCTAAAGCTGTTATCTGTGCAACCGGAGGGGCCGCAGGCTTATACAGACCTAATAACCCTGGTTTTTCCCGACATAAAATGTGGTATTCTCCTTTTAATACTGGAGCGGGGTATGCTATGGGAATTAGGGCCGGAGCCGAAATGACCACCTTTGAGATGCGGTTTATTGCTTTACGCTGTAAAGACACTATCGCCCCCACAGGTACCATTGCCCAGGGGATTGGGGCCAAACAGGTGAATAGTGAAGGCGAGGAATTTGATTTTAAATACGGTTTTCCTAAAACCCATCTGCGCCTTTATGCCACGGTAGAAGAAAACAGACGGGGAAAAGGACCTTGTTATCTAAAGACGGCTGGTATCTCTGAAGAAGAGCAAAAGGAATTATATAAAGCTTATTTGAACATGGCTCCTGCCCAAACCCTTAAATGGATGGAAGAAGGCCATGGTCCCAGTACAGCTAATGTGGAGATTACGGGAACTGAGCCCTATATTGTTGGTGGACATACGGCTAGCGGGTACTGGGTGGATACCCGTAGGGCTACTACTTTGGAAGGACTTTATGCAGCAGGTGATGTAGCCGGAGGCAGTCCACAGAAATATGTGACTGGTTGCCTTGGGGAGGGCGAAATTGCTGCTCTAGGGGCTTTAGACTTCATCCAAAATCGGGAGCACGAAGATTTGAAAGAGAGTGAAGTAGTTCAGAAACTATGGGAGGTACAGTCCTATCTAGGTTCAGCTCCGGGACTTTATAGTGTCGAAGAGTTGGAAGAAGCAATGCAGAAAGTCATGGACGAGTATGCCGGAGGCATTGCCACCGGCTATGCATACAACAACTACAAGTTGGCACAGGCAGAAAAAGAGATTGAAGAGCTTTTGAATCTGGTAAAAACATTGAAAGCAGCTGATCCTTTAGAATTACTTCACATTTATGAATTACTGGACAGACTTTGGGTATGCCGGGTACTGATAAAACATCTTCGGGCCAGAAAAGAAACTCGCTGGCGCTCCTTCCAGGAAAACCTGGATTATCCCCATAAGGACGATGCGAACTGGTTGAAATATATCAACTCCCGTTATACGGGGGAGGCAATAGAGATAATTTATCGAAACTTAGTTAAAAAGGATGAGGCCTATGAGCATCAGGATTGATCAAAAAAAATGTACGGGGTGTGGTCACTGCCGCCAGGTTTGTCCTGGTAACTTACTTCAGGCAGATGGGATGGGGAAAACCAAGATACGCTGTCCCCAAGACTGCTGGGGTTGTACCTCTTGCTTGAAAGAATGTTCTTTTGGGGCCATTGGTTATTACTTAGGAGCAGATATTGGGGGTAAAGGAACCACCCTTTATACAAGGCAGGAAGGCAATTATTTGCATTGGGTTTTTGTTAAACCTGATGGCCGGGAAGAAGTTATTACAATCAACCGCCAGGAATCTAATCAATATTAGGAGGCCAATTATGGATCATTTAGATAGATTAGAAGCGCAAAGCATTTTTATTTTACGCGAGGCTTATAAAAAATTTGGTAAACTGGGAATGCTCTGGTCTATTGGGAAGGACTCTACAGTCTTGCTCTGGCTGGCGCAAAAAGCCTTCTTTGGCCATTGCCCTTTCTCATTAATCCATGTGGATACGACCTATAAAATTCCCGAAATGATTGCTTATCGGGACCGGATTGCTCAACAATATAATTTGGATCTCATTGTCCACAGCAACGAAGAAGCTTTAAAAGCAGGTATGGGTCCGGACAAGGGCCGACTTGTTTGCTGCAAGGCTTTGAAAACCGATGGACTGCAGCAAGTGGTAACTAAATATGAATTTGAAGGACTCATTCTCGGTATTAGAAGGGATGAAGAAGGGTCCCGTTCTAAAGAAAGGGTTTTCAGCGAACGGAATAAAGATTCGGAATGGGATTATACCAATCAACCTCCAGAATTATGGGACCAGTTTAAAACGGATTTTCCTAAGGGAAACCATATTCGGGTTCATCCCATTTTGCACTGGAACGAGATTGATGTTTGGTCTTATATAGGTAGGGAGAAGATTCCCTTGGTAGATTTGTATTTTGCTAAAGATGGTAAACGCTACCGGAGCTTGGGCTGTGCTCCTTGCACAGGCAAAATTAATTCTAATGCCACTACCGTTGAGGAAATTATTGAAGAATTAAAACATACCACCGTTAGCGAAAGGGCAGGCAGAGCCCAGGATCAGGAAGATGCTTACGCCATGCAGAAACTCCGCAAAGACGGGTATATGTAAGGAGGAAAATAGGGTGGCAATTGAAAGAGAAATATTAAAAATTGTAGTGGTCGGTCATGTTGATCATGGCAAATCTACCTTAATCGGTAGGCTGCTTTATGATACCAAGTCCCTTCCTGAAGGGGCCATCGAGAGAGTAAAACGCATTTGCAAGGAAAAAGGAAAGCCCTTTGAATATGCATACTTATTGGATGCCTTTGAGGAAGAACAAAAACAAGGAATTACCATTGATACCACTCAGCTTCAGTTTTTTACGGAAAAAAGAGAATACGTAATTATTGATGCTCCAGGACATAAGCAATTTCTAAAAAACATGATTTCCGGTGCCGCCAATGCTGAAGCTGCTTTGCTAATTATTGATGCACAAGAAGGTATCCAGGAGCAGTCCAAAAGACATGGCTACATCCTTTCTCTCTTGGGTATACAAAAGGTCTATGTGATCGTCAATAAGATGGATTTAATCGATTATTCTGAGGAAAAATTTAATGAGATTAAGTTTCAAATGAATGAGTTTCTGAATAATCTCCATGTTTATCCCTTAAAATACATTCCCATTTCCGCTTTTCATGGAGAAAATATAACCCAAATTTCGGAAAAAATGCCTTGGTATCAAGGGGAACCTATCCTAAAGGCTATTGACCTTATTGAGAAGGATAGGGGTTTAGAGGATAAACCCCTGCGCTTTCCCATTCAAGATGTTTATAAATTTGACCAGCGCCGGATTATTGCCGGGAGAATTGAAACAGGCCGTTTACAGGTTGGAGATGAAATTCTTATTAATCCTGGTGGTAAAGTGACACGGGTCAAAACCATTGAGAATTGGGTGGAAAAAGATAAAAAAACAAAAGTTAGTGCCGGTATGTCCGTTGGCATAACAGTGGAGGATGAATTTTTTAATCAACGAGGGGAAGTAATTACCCATGTGGGGCAAGGACCTTACATTGCTAACGCTTTAAAAGCCAACCTATTTTGGATGGGTAAAACCCCTTTAGTGAAAGGTAAAAAATATAAGTTTAAACTGGTTACCCAGGAAGTGGAATGTGAGATCATAACCATCCACAAGGTAATAGATGCATCAACTCTGGCTGCTATTGAAGATGCCCGAGAAATTAAGGCTGGAGATGTAGCCGAGGTGACCATCAAGACCAAGGAGCAGATCAGCTTTGACGAATTCAAAAATAATCCTAACACTGGCCGATTTGTGCTGGTCGATGGTTATGATGTGAGCGGGGGAGGAATTATCTCTGGTACCGTAGGCGAAATACTGACCACCACTAAGTTCGTTAGCAAAGATCTATTTTTTCCTGTAACCTGCTTCGATGAATATTATTATGCCTTTGCTGAGCAACAATTGGTAAAAAAGTCCAGACGGCCTACCACTTTTGCTATTGGTGATGTGGCTCCTCTGAGTGGGGATACCTATACTTACCCTGAAAACATTAATATTGTCAATATTAGCATGGGTTTGATCGCTAGCATTGGGAAAGCTTCCCTGTTAAGTATTGAGCATTTGGCCGGACATAAATACAATGGGGTTCCCATGATTGAAGCTAACGGTGCCGCAATTAAAATTGCTTCAGCTGAAGAGTACCAACGGTTTACTGCTGAATTAGAAGGTCTTAACCTGGATAATAAGGAACAATTTGAAGATTTTGCTAATAAATGGTTAGACCTAACCAAGTATAGAAAGATTAAGTATAAAGCAACATTAAATAGCTCGGAAATTGAATATCATATTTAGTAGATAAAAACGAAGAGTAAAAAAAAGACTCTTCGCCTTTGGGGCGGAGGGTCTTTGGTATCTAAGAGAAAGTTACAAATAGAAATTGCAGAGGTGAGTGGAAATGAAGGATTTGGCAGGAAGTGGTTGCGAGATATTAATCCCTTTTAATGAGAGAAAACCGTTAAGGGAAATAGAACGCAGCATTATTACCAAATATAGACGGACTATTTGGAGTAAGTTTATTCGCGCTATAAAAGATTACCGATTAATAGAAGAAGGTGATAGGATTGCTGTTGCTATTTCCGGGGGTAAAGACAGCATGCTTCTGGCCAAGTTGTTCCAGGAACTACAGTGCCATGGCCAAACCAATTTCTCTCTAGAGTTTATTGCTATGGACCCTGGTTATCATCCAAGTATCAAAGAATTGCTGGTTGATAATTGTGCCTATTTAAACATACCTATTCATTTATTTGAATCACACATTTTTAAGGTTACAGAGAAAATTGCGCAGGATTACCCCTGTTATATGTGTGCTAAGATGCGAAGGGGTGCTCTCTATGCCAAAGCACAGGAATTAGGCTGCAACAAACTAGCCTTAGGTCATCATTTTGACGATGTTATTGAAACAACTTTGTTAAATCTTTTGTTTGCCGGCAGATTTAAGACTATGCTGCCTAAGCTAAAATCGCAGAATTTTACTGGGTTAGAGTTGATTCGGCCCCTTTACTATGTGGAGGAGAGCGCAATAGTTAGTTATACCAATCGTAATGGTATTTGGCCTTTAAACTGCGCCTGTATGGTGGCAGCGGAAAAAACAGCCAGCAAACGTTTTGAAATCAAACAGCTGCTGCAAAATCTAAAAAAGGATTATCAAGATGTAGACAAATCTATTTTTCGTGCCGCTCAAAATGTTAATTTAGAATCAGTTCTGGGTTGGAAAATAGGTGGGAAAAATTATTCTTATTTGGACCAATACGATCAATAATATCTTACCGAGTATAATTAGATACCAAGCTGGAGAGCCGTGCGAAGATTGAATTTAACGGACATGGTACTTCCCGGTGGATTTACAGAGAGTCGCAGATAGTGGGATTGCGATATTGTATGCTTTAATTGAATATCACAAAACAAGCCGGTTGGATGGTTAGTTGAAGTTATTACCTCAACCGGCTTGTTTTAATAATTCCAAGGTATTTGACAATATGGGCGGGGTAATCATATTGACATAACGTTATAGAATAAGTATCATATAATTAGTAATTTAGTAAATTACTAATTTGGCAAGTGATTTGGAGGTTATGTAATGAAAATACCAACTACTTTAAAGCATAAACCAGTTATTGTATCTGAAAACTATGAAAATGTTGATGGGAGATACGCTTATAATACAGATGCCAAGGGCCTTTCCTTAGGATTAGCTCAGTGGAATGATCGGGGTAAGGTAGAAATTTCGGCCAAAGTATGGAGATATACAGGGGAAAAGTGGTCTAGGCAGTCTGAAGAATTACCCTTGCACCGTGTACTTGACCTGGCAATTTTAGTTTGCAGGGCGAAGCTGCATTTTCAAGAGGCTTATCGGTATAAGAATTTATATAATACAGAAAATCCGGTGATAGACAGAGTAGGTTTGCAGGGCGATGCCATGACAGTGGCTGTGTGTACTGATAATGAAAAGATTGATGAGGATATTAAATTATTTAGCCAAGCCCTCAGCGATGATGACGAACTTCTTGGTGAACGATTATCTACTCTATCGAGGATATTAAAGGAGATGGGGTATTAATTGATGAACAGAAAAAAAGAACTGAAGGAGCAATACCTGCAGATGAAACCAGAGATGGGGGTATTTATCATCCGTTCTAAAACCAGTAATAAGTGTTATATTTGGCAAAACTCAAAATTTAAGAGGTACGATCAATAGCACCAAGTTTAAATTGGGAGCCGGCGCTCATCCTAACAGAGAGTTACAAAGAGAATGGACTGATTTGGGAAGAGAAAATGTCTAATGAGAAAATTGAGTTATATAAAAGCTAAAGGTGCTTAAAAATTACCCTGTTTAATACCAATCCCAGGCCAAGACTTAGGCTTGGGAAGTGTGCTTTTTGTCTCTCATGATAGGTACTTTACCGAGAGAATAGCTAATAGAATTTTTAAAATCCAAAACCAGGCATTAAAGTGCTACGTCGGAAATTATGATTATTATTTGTCCAAGAGTAGAGGAGTCGAATAAAATTAAAATAATTTAGCGGCTCCTCTGGATCAACTAATTATTAAGTAGATTATTAAAAAAGCTGCCCTAAAGCGTCAGCGCCAAGAATAGCATTGTAGACCATTTTGGCTTCTACCGGGAAAGGAAGATTATGAATTGTTTCTCCTTGGACAGTAGCGACTTCAGCTACTTTCATTAGCTCATCTTCTTTTACTTCCTCAATACCTAATTCCTTTAATGTAATCGGCAGCCCTACGGAATGACAAAACTCAATTACTTCCATTATTTCATCTGTAGCGCGATCTTCCAGTACTAATTGTACTATAGTTGAAAATGCTACTTTTTCTCCATGATAATAGTGATGAGTTTGTTCCAAAGTTGTAAAACCATTATGAATAGCGTGTGCTGCAGCAAGTCCGCCGCTTTCAAATCCTAAGCCGCTAAGGAGTGTATTGGCTTCGACTATTTTTTCTACAGCAGGGGTTACGGCGTTGTGCTCTACGGCCTCTAAAGCAGGCAAACCATATTCAAGAAGGGTTTGGTAGCATAAATCTGCTAAAGCCAAAGCACTGAAAGTCGGCAGTCCCCCCGACATAGCACTACGGTAAGCTTTAGCACTTGCTCCTGCTTCAAATTTAGTTGCTAGAGCATCCCCCATACCTGCTACCAGAAATCTGGACGGGGCTTTAGCAATAATTGTTGTATCCAGCAGTACTACATCTGGGTTCTTAGGCAGCATTAGATATTCTGCAAATTCTCCTGTTTCAGTATAAATTACAGATAGGGCGCTGCAAGGAGCATCAGTAGAGGCGATGGTAGGTATGACCACAACCGGAAGCTTAGCATAGTAAGCTACAGCTTTTGCTGTGTCTAATGTTTTTCCACCTCCGAAACCAAGAATAATATCAGCATTTTGTTTTTTAGCTACTTCCTGCAAACGGTTTATCTCTGTTTTTGAACATTCTCCATTAAATTTCTCTACCCCATGTTTAATACTACTTAGTCTCGGCACCAGGTTACTGTCAACAGTACTAAGCATAAAAGGGTCTGAAATAATTAAGGCATTAGCTCCAAGACTTTTAATATGCTTTTCAATTTCTCCTAAGGCTCCGGCACCTTGAACATATTTTCCTGGGGAGATAAGAACACGAATCATTGTTATAAATCACCCTTTCTCTTTGACAAACATAGTTTTTTCGTAATAAATTGGAATTATACAGCTATAATTTGTACAAAAAGCTTAGGCGCTTGTAGTAAAGTTTACTAAATAATTGTAAAATTTACTTATAAGTTGAGAATAAGCGTAAAAGGGTGAAAATTATTGTCTAGAGAATTAGATACTATTTTTAAAAACCGTTTCGTACAGGTAATTATGCTTTCGGGGGTTTTATTGCAAATTGGGATTTGGGTGCGGAATTTTGCAATCCTTCTGTTTGTTATGGAAAAAACCAACAACAATGCTGTAGCCGTATCCTTAATTTCCGTTGCAGAATTTGTGCCGATTTTTTTATTTTCTTTTATCGGCGGAACATTTGCTGATCGTTGGCGACCTAAGTTAACTATGATTTGGTGCGATTTGGTAAGCGCCATTTCCGTTTTTCTTGTCTTATTAACTATAATTTTTGGTAGATGGGAATCAGTCTTTTTCGTTACTTTTATTTCAGCTATACTTTCCCAGTTTTCCCAGCCATCTGCCATGAAACTTATTAAGGTCCATGTACCAGGGCAACAATTACAAATTGTCATGTCCATGTTTCAAACATTAATGGCTACCTTTATGATTATTGGACCTATGCTAGGAACATTAGTCTATCAAAGGTTTGGCATTTATCTAGCCGTTAGCATCATGGGAGCAGCATTTTTACTTTCGGCCTGCGTGTTAATATTACTCCCCTCTGATCAAGAAGAAAGTAAAAACGTTGCAGGGGAATTTTGGGTGGAGTTTAAGGCCGGATTTTCCTATGTTTGGTCTAAAAAAGAGCTTTCTTTTCTCGGAACAATCTTTTTTATTTCCGGTTTAGCAGTAGGTATTATTCAGCCTCTGGCAATATTTATCGTCGTCGAGCGCTTAAACTTACCTAAGGAAAGCCTGCAGTGGCTCTTGGCAGTAAATGGAGCTGCCATGCTTTTAGGGGGCGTTGTAGTTGCCGGTTTAGCCAAAAGGGTTACTCCTCAAAAGTTGCTGTTTATGGGCTTGTTAGCTGATACCATAACAGTTGCAGGAGTAGGACTATCTACTAATTGGTATTTGACGCTATTTTTTCAATTTTTAAGCGGGTTTTTTATGCCGTGTATTCATATAGGTACTAATACCTTAATTCTTTGCCAAACGGAAGAAAATTTTGTTGGCAGAGTAAACGGAGTTTTAAATCCACTATTTATTGGATCTATGCTATTTACCATGAGCCTTGCCGGTTGGCTGAAGCTGCATTTATCCTTAGTTGTAGTTTACTGTATTTCCAGTATCTTATTTTTATTGGGTCTGCTTTTGACGGTTCCTCTTTTAAAAATAAAAGAGAACAAAACTGCATAATAACCCAAGTACAAATTTACAAATGGGTTTGCCTTGTTAAATAAGTTAATATAATAATATAAAAAATAAATTTCTAAGAAGGTGACTATTTATAATTTGGAGGTAATCTATGACCAAAAAACACCATATTTTAAGAGAGATAAAAAGATATTTATTGCTTTTTATTGGTTCAATTTTAGCTGCTGTCGGCCTTGAAATTTTTCTTATCCCCAACAATATTATTGATGGGGGGATAGTTGGTATCTCCATCATTAGCAGTTACTTAACGAAACTTCCCCTCGGCCTATTCATTGTGATTCTAAATTTACCTTTTCTAATTTTAGGTTATAAGCAAATCGGAAAAACCTTTGTTATTTCCTCCCTTTTTTCTATAGTTTCACTTTCATTTTGGGTATCAGTCTTTACTCCCATTCCGGGTCTTACGCAAGATATTTTACTAGCAACAGTTTTTGGCGGCATGATTTTAGGTATGGGTGTAGGAATTATTATCCGCTATGGTGGTTCCCTGGACGGAACTGAAATGGTTGCCATAATGATAAACAAGCAAACGCCTTTTTCCGTAGGTGAAACGGTGATGTTTTTTAATATTTTTATTCTCAGCAGTGCCGGATTGATTTTCGGCTGGGATAGAGCCATGTATTCTTTGATTGCTTATTTTATTGCTTTTAAGGTCATCGATATTACCATTGAAGGTCTTGATGAAGTGAAGGCTGCTATGATAATTTCAGATTATGGTGAAGAAATTGCCGATGCTATTACTGCTCGCTTAGGAAGGGGAGTAACTTTTTTAGAGGGAAGAGGCGGTTTCTCAAAAAACAAGAAGACTATTCTTTACTCTGTAGTTACCAGACTGGAGGTTGCTAAACTAAAGTCAATTATTTATGACAAAGATGAAAATGCCTTTGTGACTATTAATGATGTTTTTGACATAATGGGAGGGAAACATAAGAAGCGTGCCATACACTAATACTATTTAATTTTAAATTTGCAATTAATTACCTTCATTTGAAGGAATTAATTGTTTTCTGTAGAATTAGAACTATATGTAAAATTATCTAATGTTTGCAAATAAACTAAATAAACAAGGATGAAAAAATGAATTATTCTATATTATCCTTAGAAAAATTATCTAATTATTTGGCCGAAGAATCCGGCCGAGATCAAGAAGTAATTTTATATGGATTACAAATCCTGTCCTCAGTGCTGATGGGTTATGTATTTTTAATAATAATATCCTGGGCCTTGGGTATTTTTGTTCCAGTGATTACGGCTGCTCTTACAAGTTCTATTTTTAGGGCTTTTTCAGGAGGAGCCCATGCCTCATCCAAATTAAGATGCAGTATAATTGGTTTGCTTATTTTAATTCCCATAGGTTTTTGTGCAAAGTACACGTATGTGGCAATATATCCTTTGATAAATTATATAGTTTTATTTGTTGTACTCTGTGGTATATATGTTATTTACAAGTATGTGCCTGCAGACACCCCGCAAAAACCTATAAATTCTACTTTACAAAAAAAAGTTCTCAAAACGGTTTCGATGGTTTTATTTATGATCTGGATAATTGTCTGTTTTTTATTATCCAACAAAACAAATAATCCGTTTGTTGCTTTACTTGTTTATGCCAGCACTTTGGGAATGTTTTGGCAGTTGGTTTCAGTTACCCCCTGGGGTTATAAATTTGTCGACAACATTGATCATATTCTGCAACTTTCCAAAGAAAGGAGGGATTAGGATGAAAAGAATAGTTATAAGTTTACTTGCTTCTATGGTTACCTTGTTTGCTTTCGTGAATATGGCATCGGCTTGTGCAATTTTTGGATATCAACCGGAAGTTCCTGCGAAACTGAAAAAATAAAATTCTAAATAAGCAAGGTGATATTATGCATTGGTTAGTAGGGGATCTTTCGATCCTATTTTTTTTCTATATGGTACAAGCCTATTTAATCATTGCTACAGGCGTACAATTATTTAATTTGAAGGTAAATCCCAAAAAATTATTATTAAGTGTAGTTATTAGCGGTTTAGCAATTTGGCTCGTCAGGCTATTGTATGTATCGTTTAAACTTTCTTTGGGAACTCACACCCTAGTGCTGTTAATCGCCTTAACTTTAATTATAAAAATGATTCTAAAAATAAATTTTAATTATTCCTTAGGTATTACTTTAAGCACTTTTTGTTTAACAATGTTAGGCTCTGGTATTGCAGGATATATTTCTAACATCAACCATATTAGTCTTGAATATGTTATTAACAATGTTTGGTTACACATCCTATTTGGACAAATAGAAAATATGTTGTTAATTATAGTGTTGGTTATCTCAAAGAAATTTGATTTTCACGTTTTTAAGCCTTTTGAGGGAAAAGATTATGAGATATAAAATTGTTTATACGAATTTTATCTTGCTCCAGCTTTTTCTCTTTCTATTTTTGTCCTATAACTATATAGCCAATGTATTTAGAGTTAACTCCCCTATCATAATTTTAATCATGCTGATTGTAACAATGTTAAGCATTTATTTGTTTTATCAATTGTGTTCTTTATTAGCTAAGCAGATGCAAGCTGAAAAAGAGCGTATTAAATATCAGGAGGCAGAAAAACTGATAAATTCCTTCCGTGCTAAGCACCATGATTTCGTTAACCATTTGCAGGTAATTATGGGATTAACTCAGATGAAGCGTAATACGGAAGTAATTAACTATGTTAAAGAATTATCTAAAGATTTAATTCAAATTGAAAAGTTGGTAAATTTAAAAAGGCCGGAAATTGCTGTTCTAATTAGCACTAAAATAGCAAGTTTAAGTTACTTACAGGCGGATATTGATGTTACTACTAGCCTAGAGAACTTGCAAATTGCCCCGGATAAACTAGTCGGAATATTTGGTAATCTGCTTGATAATGCTTTATATGAAATTGAGTCCCAAAAAGAAAAATGGTTGAAAATTAAAGTCTATGAAGAGGAAGGCTGGTATTATTTCGAGATTACTAATCCTGGCAGTATACCGGATGATGTGCTGCAAAAAATGTTCCAAGCGGGCTTTACAACTAAGGGAGACCAAGGAAGTGGAATGGGTCTATATATTGTGCAAGATTTGGTACAAGGAAACGGTGGATCAATTCAAGTAGAATCCCAGGAGAATAAAACAAAATTTACAATAAAGCTTCCAAATACTAGTTTAAGTAGGGCTATAGTTTAAGTGGCAGTTGGTCAATCCCAACTGCCACTTATTTGTGCGCCCAGCATGGGCGCTTGCTCGTCGGTGAAAGTCCGATACGGGGGTTGATAGTGCCAACCGTTAGCCTAAGACAAGGGTGTCCATCGCGA